>NZ_JBIQOC010000017.1:0-62543 GCF_044130295.1 Acinetobacter uliginosus
TTTCGCTTCACCGCCGTAAGTTTTTGCACAAATAGTTGCAATCGCAGCAGTTAAAGTAGTTTTACCATGGTCGACGTGACCAATTGTGCCCACGTTTACGTGTGGTTTGTTACGTTCGAACTTAGCCTTAGCCATGAGATCTTCCTTATTAAAATACTTATGGAGGGTTAGCTCCATAAGTGATTTTGGTTTTTAACTATGAATTAGTTTGGGCTTATAGTAATCGAAAGATTACTCGTCGTCACCTTTTTTACCACCAGATTGGAACTTGCTGATGATGCCTTCAGCCACGTTACGTGGAGTTTCAGCATATTTAGCGAATTCCATAGAGTATGTCGCACGACCTTGAGACATAGAACGCATTTGAGTCGCGTAACCAAACATCTCAGCCAATGGAACTTCAGCACGGATTGCTTTAGTACCACCAGGTAAATCGTCCATACCTTGAACCATACCACGACGACGGTTTAAGTCACCCATGATATCGCCCATGTAGTCTTCTGGAGTTTCTACTTCAACTTTCATGATAGGCTCAAGCAAGATAGGATCTGCTTTCATGAAACCGTCACGGAATGCGTAAGAACCAGCCATTTTGAACGATAATTCGTCAGAATCGACATCGTGGTAAGAACCGTCGAACAATGTCGCTTTAATACCCACAACAGGGTAACCAGCCAATACACCATTCTTCATACGTTCTTGGATACCTTTATCCACAGCACCGAAGAATTCTTTAGGAACTACACCACCAACAACTTCTTCAGCGAACTCGTAGTCTTTACCAGCATCAGCATCCATTGGTTCTAAACGTACGTATACGTGACCAAATTTACCTTTACCACCAGTTTGACGTACGAACTTACCTTCTTGTTCAACTGTCTTTTTGATCGTTTCACGGTAAGAAACCATTGGTTTACCAATGTTTGCTTCAACACCGAATTCACGCTTCATACGGTCAACGATGATGTCAAGGTGAAGCTCACCCATACCAGCAATAATGGTTTGACCTGATTCTTCGTCAGTACGAACGCGGAATGATGGATCTTCCTTAGCCAAACGACCTAAAGCAATTGACATTTTTTCTTGGTCAGCTTTAGTTTTTGGTTCAACAGCCAATGCAATTACTGGCTCTGGGAATTCCATACGTTCAAGTGTGATGACATTTTTCTCATCACAAAGTGTATCACCAGTTGTAACGTCTTTAAGACCTACACACGCAGCGATATCACCCGCACGGATTTCTTCAACGTCTTGACGATCGTTCGCGTGCATTTGCACGATACGGCCGATACGTTCACGTTTAGATTTAACCGGGTTATAAACAGAGTCACCTTGTTTAAGAACACCAGAATAAACACGTACGAATGTCAAGTTACCTACGAATTTGTCGTTCATGATTTTGAACGCAAGCGCAGAGAACGGAGCTTCGTCAGATGCTTCACGAATCGCTTTAGTTTCAGCTTTATCGTCAAGTACACCTTCGATTGCTTTAACTTCAGTCGGTGATGGCAAGAATTCAATTACTGCGTCCAACATACGTTGAACACCTTTGTTTTTGAACGCTGTACCACAAAGCATTGGTTGAATTTGACAAGCCAAAGTCTGAACACGTAGACCAGCAACAATATCTTCTTTAGAAAGATCGCCTTCTTCTAGGTATTTATCCATTAGCTCTTCAGAAGCTTCAGCAGCAGCTTCAACCATATTGGTGCGCCATTCTTCAGCAGAAGCTTGAAGTTCAGCCGGGATATCACCGTATTCAAACTTCATACCTTGTGAAGCTTCATCCCAAATGATCGCTTTCATTTCGATCAAGTCGATCACGCCTTGGAAGTTTTCTTCAGCGCCAACAGGGATAACTACAGGTACAGGAGATGCACCTAAACGTGTCTTCATTTGTTCAACAACACGGAAGAAGTTTGCACCTGTACGGTCCATCTTGTTCACGAATGCTAAACGAGGAACTTGGTATTTGTTCGCTTGACGCCATACAGTTTCAGACTGAGGTTGTACACCACCTACAGCACAGTAAACCATACATGCACCATCAAGAACACGCATAGAACGCTCAACTTCGATTGTGAAGTCAACGTGTCCCGGAGTATCAATTACGTTGATACGGTGTTCTGGGAACTGTTTACTCATACCTGACCAGAATGTAGTCGTAGCAGCAGAAGTGATGGTAATACCACGTTCTTGCTCTTGTTCCATCCAGTCCATTGTTGCTGCACCATCATGTACTTCACCAATTTTGTGAGATACACCTGTGTAGAACAAAATACGTTCTGTAGTCGTGGTTTTACCAGCATCGATGTGAGCTGAGATACCAATGTTACGGTAACGAGAAATTGGGGTTTGACGAGCCATGATTTCTTGCATTCCTAAATTTTGTTGTTTAAAACAGGACGCTTTAAGCTGCCAAGCAGCTTAAAGCGATTCGATGACAACATGGTGAAAACCAAAATTGCCACCCTCCTGAATAGGGGCTGTTTTATCCGCTTAGAAACGGTAGTGAGAGAAGGCTTTGTTGGCTTCAGCCATACGGTGCACATCTTCACGTTTTTTAATCGCTGAACCCTTACCTTCAGCTGCATCAAGCAACTCGCCAGCAAGACGTAAAGCCATTGTTTTTTCAGAACGCTTAGCAGCAGCGTCTACTAACCAGCGCATAGCTAGGGCAGTACGACGGGATGGGCGTACTTCCATAGGCACTTGATAAGTAGCACCACCAACACGGCGTGCTTTTACTTCGACCATAGGGCGAACTTTTTCAAGAGTAGTCTCGAAAAATTCAACTGGGTCTACTTTAGATTTTTCTTGAACGCGATCTAAAGCACCGTAAACGATACTTTCAGCAATAGATTTTTTACCATCTTGCATTACGTGGTTCATGAATTTAGCGATTGTTTGGCTGCCGAACTTAGGATCCGGAAGGATTTCACGGGCAGCGACTACGCGACGTCTTGGCATTTTAATACACCTATAAATATGACACTTCAGGTTTATCCAGCATGAGTACAAAGTGTCATGTACATTCGCTGGCCTTACTACACGTCGCTTGAATTTCACAAAATTAAATGCAGAAATCAGACAAGCGAGACGATAAAGGATTGCGGTTCTACGTTCTTAAAAAGCTAATCTAAACAGATTATTTCTTAGGACGTTTAGTACCGTATTTAGAACGAGACTGGTTACGATCTTTAACACCAGCGCAGTCTAAAGAACCACGAACGGTATGGTAACGTACACCTGGTAAGTCTTTAACACGACCACCACGGATAAGCACAACACTGTGCTCTTGTAGGTTATGGCCTTCACCACCGATATAGCTTGATACTTCAAAACCAGAAGTTAAGCGAACACGGCAAACTTTACGCATTGCTGAGTTAGGTTTTTTAGGTGTAGTTGTGTAAACACGTGTACAAACACCACGACGTTGTGGACAAGCCTTCAACGCAGGAACTTTTGATTTTTCAATCAAAGTCGTACGACCCTTACGGATCAACTGATTTGTTGTTGCCATTTGGCAATTCTCCCGTTAATAAAAAGCCTCAAAAAAATACCACTTTTTGAGGGCACACAATTGTAAGCGAAGATAGAAAAATGGTCAATATTCGAGGCCATATCAAATATTGACCACTTAGCTGTATATTGGTCAGTAGACGCTTTTTTAAAGACGTAATTCCAGACTTTTATGCACTCTATTTTGTAACTTTTTTCTTGACGGGCTTAGGGGCTTCATTTTGTTCAGATTGCGAAGCAGCAAGTTGCTCAGTGCCTGCATCAGCTCCTTCAACATCTGCCTGCGTATATTCATCTATTTCCGGTTCATCTACCGTGATAGCCGGTTTTTGCGGTTCAACCTGAGCATGCGGTTCAACCATGTGTTCAGCCAAATACTCTAATCCTTGTTCTACCCGCTCACTTTTACGTTCATCATCAACAATGGCATCATCTGCTTTCTTCTTAATAGTTACTTTGGCAATCGTGCCATGCCCTTGCACCGGAATGTCCTGATCAAGTTTAAGCTCGCCGGAATTTGGCTCGTCTTTAGTAAAGGGATTTAACAATCTTGGCGCTGCCTGCGCCAACAACTCCAGGGATTTTTCATAAGCCGCAATAGGAGACAACTCCACTCCCTGATGCTGCTGCAAATAGCTTCTGGCATGGGAAAATATTTGCTGGGCTTTCTGGTTGACATCTTCCACCAGTTTCCAGCTATAGGCTGCACCTATACCTGCTCCGGCAACAGGCGTTAATTTACTGATCAATGAAAGGTTTGGGAGATGATTTAACCAGTTCCATTTTATGTCGCCATTTTCATTGACCAGCCATTTTTTCAGTGGCTCACTGTCATTGCTGGAACCCAGCATGTTTTGCAATTGTGCAGTGTCATTGGTTTGCAGCATATTAGAAACGATTTTCAGTGCCATCAATACACTCTGCTTTTCAGCAATCTGGCCCAAGTCGATTTGTTTAAACACAAACTGGACAATATCCTGTTCGGTATCTTTGTTCAATTCAAAGCCATAGGCACGCCCGACCTGATAAATCATGCGCAAGGACATGAGCAGTGATAAAGGCACGTCAATCGCTGAACCAACTACGCCTGTGGCACCGGTAACAGCCCCCTGTATAGAAGCCAGCCATTTGTTTTGTTCAGCCAAAGCCTGGCTCAACCGTTTGGAACGGTCGACATCCTGAGTCAGTTCCTGTAAATCTTTTGCTCCAGCCTGATCCAGTACAGTATCTACAGAACTGAGATTGGAAGTGAACTGATTTAAATGGTCAAAAAAATAGTCCGAAACCTTGTCTGAAAAATCCGGCGCAACAAAACTGGCCACACGATTCACTTTGCTGTACTGGCGACCCAGCAATTGTCTGGAGACATTGGGTAAATACTCACGCATCATTTGTTGAGGATTATCATATTTTCTAGGTTCAAATACGCTTTGAGAACGGGCACTTCCCTCAATGACATGACCGTTGCTCAAGGCCCCGGAAGCCTTGCCAGCACGCTCGGCAGCCGCGTGATTCAGTGCACTCATTCCTGTTACACTGATCTTTTTAGCCACTCCCAAAGCATTGGAGAGGAATCCACCTGAATGTTTATTATTGGTATCTGCCATTCTTTTACCCTCATCTTCTATTCTTACAATTATTGATAAATACTAGGTGTAGTCTAAGTTTATCTCAACACGAATGTGTATCTTTTAGTTAATTATGCCGCCTAAACATTACAGATACATACTGTCGAAATAGGCATAATATTTGCCATAAGAATTCAAAACCCTTTCTGCTATCATGAATGCGACCGAAAGACATGAGTAATGCGCTGGATTGAGGTTTTTACTTTTCTGCCTGAATCAGCTGCCTTTACTCAAAAATATCACCATATAAGGGATCTTTAGATGAAGCGTGTTGTAATCACTGGTATGGGTATCAACTCATGCATTGGTAATTCTTTAGAAGATGTCACTCATTCTTTACAAAACGGGATTTCTGGAACACGTTTTAACCCGACTTATGCAGAATTAAACTTTAAGAGCCATGTCAGTGCAGCCGCTGAACAAGATTTTGACCATATTGACCGTAAATTGAAACGCTTTATGGGTGTTTGTGCCATGTATGCCTACAACTCGGCAGTTGCTGCGGTAGAACATGCAGGTTTAAGCGTTGAAGATTTGGCGGGCAACCCACGTTATGGGATTACCGGTGGTTCAGGTGGTGGTTCAACTGCATCTGTCATTGAAATGAACGAATTACTGCAAACCAAGGGTGCGCGTAAAGTAGGTCCTTTCTTTGTTCCTCGTAACATGACCAACACCATTACCGCAAACGTAGGTGTGGCATTCAAATTACAAGGTGTGGCACATACCATTACCAGCGCATGTGCTACTTCTGCAGATGCCATTGGTTATGCCTATAACCTGATTCAACTCGGCAAACAGGATTTAATGCTTGCTGGTGGTGGTGAAGAAGATCACTGGTCTCAAAGCTTGCTGTTTGATGCGATGGGTGCACTTTGCTCTAAATACAATGACACGCCTGAAACAGCGTCTCGCCCATATTCGGCTGACCGTGACGGTTTCGTGATTGCCGGTGGTGGTGGTTTTATGGTGCTTGAATCACTGGAACATGCGCAAGCACGTGGTGCAAATATCCTGGCTGAAGTAGTTGGCTATGCTGCAAACAGCGATGGTGCAGACATGGTTGCTCCAAGCGGTGAAGGCGCAACACGCTGTATCCTGATGGCCCTTGAAGAAGCGAAACAGCATGGTGTTGACAAGATTGACTATGTGAATACCCATGGTACTTCAACTCCAGCTGGTGACGTGACTGAACTGAAAGCGATGGAACGTGCATTCGGTGAAGGTCAAGTACCGCCTATCAGCTCAACCAAGTCTATGACCGGTCACAGCCTGGGTGCTGCGGGCGTGCATGAAGCCATTTATTCGGTCTTGATGATGCAAAATGACTTTATTGCGCCAAACATCAACGTGACTGAACTGGATGAAGGTGCAAAACCGTTTGATATCGTACTTGAAAAACGTGACGCAAAATTGAATACTGTGATGAGTAACAGTTTCGGTTTTGGCGGTGTAAATGCTTGTCTCGTTTTCAAAAAATGGGAAGGCTAAGCTAAGAAGTGTTGATCATTCAGCAGTGGATGATCAACTTCTGCCACACTGCCCTTTAAAAGGGTGAATGGATGGATGCTCCTTCTGATGCTTTCTTGTGGGTAAAAGCATTACATATTATTGCAATCGTTTGCTGGTTCGCTGCATTGTTCTACCTGCCACGTCTATACGTTTACCATGCCATGAGTGATGATGCAGTGAGTCATCAGCGTTTTGAAGTCATGGAACGCAAACTATACCGTGGCATTATGTGGCCTTCAATGATTGCAACACTGATCACCGCGCACTTTCTAGTCGATTGGGGTGATGCAACGCGTCATTACCACGATGCACTGTGGTTTTACCTGAAAGTCGGATTGGTCGGATTATTGGTGATTTACCACTTTGTTTGTGGTTATTACCGTAAAAAACTGATCGGCAATGCGCATTACAAATCACATAAATTCTGGCGCTTCTTTAATGAAATGCCAACGCTGATTTTATTTGCCGTGGTAATTCTGGTAGTAGTGAAACCCATCTTCTAAGCATTAAAAAAGCCCTCAATCGAGGGCTTTTTTACATCTGACAAAAACCATATCTGAGAGAAACTTAGTTCAACATTTCCTGATTACGTTTCACCAGCATGTCCTGATGACGTTTGCGCATCCGCGGTTTATACAGGAGCTGATAAGTCACGGCTAAAATAATCAGCCAAATCGGACTGATCATCAGGGCACGCAAAGTATCGGCTTCCAGACTTAAAATAATCAAAGTAAAGAATAAGAACACCAGTACCACATAGGACATCCAGATCCCGCCCGGCATTTTAAAGGCTGACTTTGCATGCAGTTCTGGGCGCAGTTTACGGTAACGGATATAGCACACCATGATGATGCTCCAGATACTGATAAACAAAATCACGACAGCGAACTTGCCAAGGTAAAGGCTTCAACCGTGTTTGGTACAAAGTATTGCAATGCTGCACCTGCCATAATAAAGGCACAAGAGAACAATAAACCTTTGGCAGGTACGGCACGCTTAGACAATTGCGCCAGATTTTGCGGAGCCTGCCCTTCCCGCGCCAAGCCAAACAGCATGCGCGACGTTGAAAATACGCCACTGTTCATGGATGACATGACCGATGACAGCACCACCAGGTTCATGATAATCGCTGCTGCACCAATACCCGCATGCATGAACAGCGATACAAAGGGACTCTGATCCGCAGGAATCTGGTTCCACGGGGTCACCGACATCACAATGAATAACGACAACACATAGAATAAAATAATCCGGGTCGGAATGGCATTCACCGCTTTTGGCAAGTTCTTTTCAGGGTCTTGGGTTTCTGCTGCCATAGTTCCAATCAGTTCCACTCCAACAAAAGCAAACAAGGCAATCTGGAACCCGGCCAGGAAACCGCTGCCACCTTGCGGAAACATGCCGCCATGCGACCAGACATTACTAAAACTGGCAAGCGAACCTCCTGGCGCATGAAAATGGTTAAACACCATAAAGCCACCAATACCAATCAGTCCCAAAATGGCCAAAATCTTGATGAGCGCAAACCAGAATTCAATTTCACCAAACAGACGTACGGCGAGCATATTAATACCAAGTACCAGCAACACGCAGGCCACGCTGATCATGGCCTGTCCGGATGGCGTAAAGGCCATCCCTTCAGGCAGCCAAAAGCTGAGATAGTTGATAATAGCAGCCAAGTCTGCGATGCCAACCAGCACCCAGCCCAGCCAGTAGGACCAGCCAATATAGTAGCCTGCACCCGGACCAATCAGGTCATGCGCCATATCGATAAAGGATTTGTAATGCAGGTTGGAAAGTAAAATTTCGCCCAATGCACGCATCAGGAAAAAGAACATAGTACCAATGATCGTATAAATCAATAAAATTGAAGGGCCAGCCAGGGAGATGGTTTTGCCTGAGCCCATAAACAGGCCTGTCCCAATCGCGCCACCAATGGCAATGAGTTGCAGGTGACGGTTGGACAGTTTTCGTTGTAGTTCATGCGATGATGCCTTGGCATCGTCTGCTCGTGGTGTAGTGGTCATAACTGAACATCCTTTTAACATACGATTGCGTGTAAACCATGTGCTTTACATTGCAGGTCATCCCAACCAGCGACATTTACACGCCAGGCAGCACATCGGTCTCAACCGCTTTGCTGCCATACGGGGGAGATTTTTGACATTAAGGCTGTGCCGCCGTTACCGCAATTTCAATCAACCAGTCCGGATTGACTAGATCAGCCTGAATGGTGGCACGTGAAGGTGGAGTACAACCTTTCATCCAGTCAATCCAAATGGCATTGACGATTGAAAAGTCAGCGAGATTTTTAATATAAAGCTGTGCAGACAGCAGTCGGGATTTATCGGTTCCGGCCAAAGCCAGCAGTTCATCAATGGTGGCTAAAATTTCATGGGTCTGACCTGCGACACCATTACCGGTGTTCTTAGGTACTTGTCCTGAAAGATAAACTACCTGATTGAACACCGTCACGGCGCTCATGACGGCGTTGCTATTGAACTTTTCTATATCGCTTTGGGACATCTACATTTCCTTGTATCAATAAATTGAATGAATGATCTGATTTTTTAAAATTTAATCTTGAATAAAATTGACGCGTGCAGTGACAGCACACATCAACTCATAACCAATGGTGCCTGAACCGGCAGCGACCTCATCAATACTGAGCACAACACCTTGGGAAGATTTTCCCCACAGCACCACCTCACTGCCCACACCCGCATCATGTATAGTCGTTAAATCTACCGCGAGCATATCCATACTGACACGACCGACTAAATGGCTGCGCTGACCATTCACCAATATTGGCGTTCCGGTTTTGCTCAGACGCTGATAGCCGTCGGCATAACCGCAAGCTACGATGCCAATACGCATCTCCTGTTCAGCAACAAACTTCGAGCCATAACCCACGCTATCACCCGCTTTAAGCTGTTGAACGGCAATAATTTCACTGCGTAGACTCATCGCAGGCTGCAAATTCCAGTCATCAATGCTATGTGCAGGGAAATCGGGAGAACTGCCGTACAGCATGATGCCGCTACGGATCACATCTGAATTTAAATCTGTATGGCGAAGAATGGCAGCACTGTTACATACGGAACGCGCACCCGGTAAATCCTGTGTAACTACCTCAAACAACTGGCATTGATGCTCAATGCCGTCGCGTCCTAAACGATCTCCGTCAGCATCGGAGAAATGCATCATGTGAGTGATGCTGTGAACGTTAGGCAGTTGAGATAATTGTTGCCAGATGTCGCGGTAATGAACAGTCGCAAAACCCAGACGGTTCATGCCACTGTTCATTTTTAAATAAACATCAAACCGGGCTGGTCTGGGGAATCGGGCTAACCATTCAATCTGATATTGGCTATGAATGGTGAAACTCAAATTCAGCTCATCACAGTCAAACAGATCTTGCTCGGAAAAGATGCCTTCAAGCAATAAGACAGGACCTTTCCAGCCCAGAGCACGAATGCGTTTCGCCTCTGCCAAATCGAGCAGTGCAAAACCATCGGCAGATTTGAAAGCTTGATAGACACGCTCAATACCATGACCATAGGCATTGGCTTTCACCACCGCATATACTTGGCTATTCGGCATTTTAGTACGGGCAACATTTAAATTGTGCTGCAGTGACTGACGATGAATCACTGCAGTAATCGGACGTGGCATGTTGTTCTTCCTTGAATCAATATGACCTAAAACAGATTAGGCTGCTGAAGGGTAACGTTGGATCGATAGACCTTCGGTACTGATGTCCGGTTGATGATTCATGACCAGGTCACTGATCAACTTGCCTGAACCGCAGGCCATGGTCCATCCCAGCGTGCCGTGACCGGTGTTGAGGAACAGGTTTTTAAAACGTGTTGCACCAATAATCGGGGTAGAGTCCGGTGTCATTGGACGTAAACCGGTCCAGAAGGTCGCTTCTGCCAGGTTTCCACCCGGGAATAAATCTTTGGTAACCATTTCCAGAGTTGCACGACGATCCTGGTTTAAGCCATGATTAAAACCACTCAGTTCTGCCATACCACCCACCCGGATACGCTGATCAAAACGGGTAATGGCAATCTTGTAAGTCTCATCCAGCACGGTAGACTGCGGTGCAAATGCAGGATCTACAATAGGAATGGTCAGTGAATAGCCTTTCACCGGATAAACCGGTAGGTTCAGGTGCAATGGTTTTAAAAAGTCACGTGAATAACTGCCAAACGCCAAGACATAACGGTCTGCAGTGAGGACTTGTCCATTTACCACCACGCCCTTGATGTCATCGCCTTCAACCACCAGTTTTTCAACATTTTGGTTGAACTTAAACTCTACACCCAGCTCTTTGGCCAAGTTTGCCAGTGCATTGGTAAAGAGGTAGCAATCGCCGGTTTCATCATTTGGCAGATGCAGGCCACCGACCAGTTTATCTTTGGCAAATTCCAAAGCAGGTTCCACTTTGGCCAGATCATCTTTGAGCAAAAGTTCATGCTCCACACCACATTCTTTTAACACCTGAATGTCACGTTGCACCATGTCCAGTTGCGCTTCATTGCGAAAAACTTGCAAAGTGCCTTTAGAACGATTCTCATAGTGAATGCCGGTCTGTTTACGCAGCTCTCTGAGGCAGTCACGGCTATACTCAGCCACCCGGGTCATGCGCTCTTTATTAATCGCATAACTGTGTGGATTACAGTTCTTGAGCATCTGTGCCATCCACTGTAATTGCCACATGCTGCCATCCATATTGATGGCAAGCGGTGCATGATGCTGGAACATCCATTTCACCGCTTTAAAAGGAATACCGGGCGCTGCCCATGGCGTCGAATAACCTGGTGAAACCTGACCTGCATTGGCAAAACTGGTTTCTTCAGCAGGACCAGACTGACGGTCCAAGACAGTAACGGTTGCTCCCTGTTGTGCGAGGTAATACGCACTTGCAACCCCGATCACACCACTACCCAAGACAATTACACGCATTGCTTATCCCTAACGCATACTAGTTTATTTCACTAGTATATTTTTTGATTGATAGTTTTTTTCACTGTTTTAAGCGCTATAATCTAGGTAATTTAATAGTTTCGTCGCGAAAAAATTCTAAAAAAAGGAAAATCATAATGCGTAAATTGGATCGTATAGATCAGCAGATTCTGGATATTTTGCAGCGCGATGGACGGATTGCCATCAGCGAATTGGCATCTCGGGTCAACCTGTCCACCACCCCCTGTTCGGAACGGGTCAAACGCCTGGAACGCGATGGCATCATCATGGGCTATTATGCGCGGCTAAACCCGCAACTGGTCGATCGCAACTTGCTGGTATTTTTAGAAATCAAACTATCCGCCAAATCAGGCGATGTGTTTGATCAGGTTGCACGTGATTTAGTGGAAATTCCTGAAGTTCTGGAATGTCACCTGATTTCAGGCGAATTTGACTATCTGGTGAAAGCACGCTTAAAAGAAATGAGCGCCTATCGACGTCTACTTGGCGACTTACTCAAAAAACTTCCCTCCTCCGCTTCCTCACACAGTTACATTGTCATGGAGGAAGTGAAGGAAAGTTTTTATCTGGACCTACGTTAACGGTCCCAAAAGCTTGATTCAGGGAAGATACTAAAGGAACTACTTGCTTGTATTGAGTGATCAAAAAAATTGAAGCAAATCGGAAAATTTGGCTATCCGTGCTTTAGGTTTTGCCTGAGTAAGCTCTGCATCAGAACCATAACCATAGTCCACTGCGATGGTGTCTATACCATTGCTGCGAGCACCAAAAATATCATGCTCACGGTCACCCACCATCACACATTCAGCTGAATCTAACTTTTCCTTTTCAAGGATATAGGCAATCAAATCGCCCTTGTTGGTCCGCTCACCATTCAGCTCGCTGCCATAGGCATATGTAAAATATTGCAGCAGATTAAAATGTTCTAAAATTTGCTTAGCATAGATTTGAGGTTTGGCCGTAGCCAAATACAAATGGAAACCCTTTTGCTGCAAGGTTTGCAAAGTTGCAGCGACATCTTCAAAAACATGATTTTCATACAAACCGGTCACAGCAAAACGTTCCCGATAGCCCATCAAGGCCTGTTCAGCCAAAACATCATCCACCGGCACATTTAAAATTTTCGCCAAAGATGCCTGCAAAGGTGGACCAATAATCCAGTCGATGTTGACCTCATCGGCAATCGGATGGCCCACTTTGGTCAGACCATAACGTGCTGAAGTGGTGATCCCCACTTTGGGATCAGTTAATGTTCCATCCAAATCAATCAAAATATTCTTAATCACCAACCGACCCTTCAACTTAAATTTTTACTTCACAAATACTATCGAGACTTGGCTCAAAGTTGCCTATACTAACGCAAATTTTGTGATTTAAGGACATCATTGTGCGCCCTACTGTACTTTGCTTTTCTGGTTTAGACCCATCGGGTGGTGCTGGCTTGCAGGCAGATATTGAAGCGATTGGCCAAAGTGGTGCACATGCAGCAATTGCCTGTACTGCGCTGACCATTCAAAACTCGCAGCAGGTGTTTGATTTTGAAGCAACCTCCAAAGAATTATTGCTGGCCCAAGCGCATGCTGTAGTCGGCGATTTACCGATTAAATGTGTGAAATCCGGTATGTTAGGCACCACAGACAATATTGCCGCTTTGGCTGAATTTTTACGTGAACATCCTGAATATCTGTATGTGCTTGATCCAGTTCTGGTGGCCAATAGCGGCGGTTCATTGGGCGATCAAGCCACACTGGTCAAAGCCTTTGTGGAGCTGATTCCGCTAGCTACTGTGCTGACCCCGAACACCGTCGAACTTCGTGCCTTAACTGGCGTGGAAGATATTGACCAGGCTGTAGCAAAACTTTTTGCCATGGGTGCCAAAGCCGTTTTAGTGAAAGGTGGACACGAGGATACCCCTGACTATATCCGCAATGTGCTATACGTAGAGGGTGAACTGGTGTCTGAAACCCGGTGTCCTCGCCTTGAAGGTCAATATCACGGTTCAGGCTGTTCGCTGGCCAGCTTTATTACCGGCCGTTTAGCACAAGGTGATGACTTAAAACAGGCGGTCAACCATGCCGAAACCTGGCTGTTTGGCGTGCTGAAAAAAGCGGAATCCCCGGTGCCGAATGGTCAGAAAATTCCGAAACGGTTTTAAAAATCCATCTGCTGCATAATCATCTGCATAATCATCTGCATACGAACCTGCATAAAACCCTGATGATCAGTCCGCTATTCGGGTTTGATCTTGGTTTTTTTACTTTTTATATTCAAAAAATAAAGCATGTATACATACATGCTTTAATTAAACATTGACCTGATTTAAGCAATCAGAATTAAGCAATCAGGTATTTAATGGTGGTACTCGAACCATTATTTTTCACCGATTCAATCCCTTTCTCACGTGACTGCTCGCTTGAGTAAAATTGGCTGGTGCCAATAACTTGATAATTTGCTGCTTTTAAATTGAAATAGGGTTTGCCATTTTTTGCTTCCAGACGTTCATAGCGGTTATCTTCAGGGCTATTTTTCTGCACTGATTCAATACCATTTTGTGCAGAAGCTTTGGTCTTGTACAATTCGCTGGTCAGAATCACTTCCCCATTGCCCGCTTTCAAAACAAAGCGATATTGCCCATCGCTGGCCTGACTGACTTCATACCATCCTGCCATATAAAATACCCCTTGTTATTGTAAGAGTTATAAAAGAATAGAATTTATATTGTTTAAATAATATGCTACTTGTATTAAATATAAATGACTTTTTATTTCAAAGAAAGCACATTTTATGATCATAATTTAAATCTAGATTGGTATGATTTATCGCCTTAAATGAATACATTGCGCTATTTTGATCCAGACACTGTTGATAGCCATCGTTCCATGAACTGCAGGCAAGAGAGTAGACTTCTTTCATAATTATTCACACCCTTTTTATTTTTTTCCCATTGGGAGAAATAAAGGAAATTTATAAAAGAAGTCTACTAAATTGCCGGTCTATTCTCTCCCCAGCTTTTGATTAACACCCTGCCCTCCCTTAAACAATTTTTTTAGCGTAAGTAGCTTTCTGCATTTCCAGTATTTCCACACAAATCTGTACACTGACCTGGCTTTGCGCAGGAATGTGCTGTTCAAGGGTGTGCAGGATCACTTGAGCAATTTGCTGTTGTAACTCCAGACTACGTCCAGTCAATAAAGAAACTTTGGCATGCACATAGGCTTGTGAAACATCTCCCAAACCAATGACATAATCATGCTGGCAAATGGCACGGCTTTTGAGATCATTCGCAGCACCGACATAAGCTCCCTCAACCAGGGCCTGGTTTAAAGCAAGCAAGAGCGGTTTGGGTTGAAAGTTTTCTACATTGTCGGAATATTCAAGATGGATATGCGGCATAACAAGAACTCTTTAACATGAATGACTAAGGTTATAGCATGCTGGTGCTTTAATCATAAAATGGCTCTGTCAATGTTTAAGCCATAATGCTTCTGATAAAAACCAATAATACGATAGTTCATGCAGTCACGACTTCATAAAAAAGCTCCAGCATTGTCGCCAGAGCTTTTTGGGTTTTAATGTCGTGAATTAAGCTTTTTTCACAAATTCAGATTTTAATTTCATGGCACCAAAGCCATCCACTTTACAGTCCAGATCATGACCATCGCTTGAGTCCGGCAATAAACGAATGTTCTTCGCCTTGGTTCCCACTTTAATTACCGATGAAGAACCTTTGATTTTCAGATCTTTAATCAGGGTAACCGTATCGCCATCAGCAAGCACATTGCCATTTGCGTCTTTAATAATTGTAGCCTGTTCAGTACTGCTTTCGCCTTCTTTCCATTCATGAGCACATTCTGGGCAAATCAGCAAATCGCCATCTTCATAAGCATATTCTGAGTTACATTTGGGGCAATTTGGCAAAGACATAAAAAACCTCAAAAATCTTATTATAACATTTTATAAAGCAATCTTTTGCTAAAACCTTATTTATATTATGGAATAAACATGCTCAGCAGATGCTTTCAGCTTTCTTCCAAAACCTGTTTAAGTACAATCACATGATTATGGTTTTCACTTTTAGCCGCAGTGATAAGGCTGACTTTTTCTTGTCTGGCCATCTCTCTAATTTGCTGCAACACCTCTGTTTGTGAGCGCAGTTCAGCCCTGTAACGTTGCTGGAATTCTTCCCAATGCTGGGAGTCATGCGCATACCATTTTCGCAGCTCAGTTGATGGCGTGATTTCTTTAGCCCACCAATCAATTTTGGCATCTGCCTTTTTAATGCCTCTAGGCCACAGCCGGTCAACCAGAATCCGTTTACCGTCTGAAGCTAGAACTTCTGCATAAGCACGTTTAATTTGAATGTTCATCGCACAGCAGCTATTGATCTGGAATTTCAGGGGTAACCAGTAAAGTGAGCAGTTGCAACGATTCCTGCCATCCCAAATAACAGGCTTCCACTGGAATAACCTCAGGAATGCCTGATTGGGTAATATGCACTTCGGTTCCGACGGACACTGCTTTGAATTGAATGATCATTTCAATGTTTCCGGGCAAGTTGGAATCATCGAACTGGTCGCTATAGCGCAACAATTGGTTGGGAATGATTTCATGATAGGTGCCACCAAAGGAATGGCTAGAACCGGTAGAAAAATTGCTAAACGACATTTTATAGGTCCCACCGACTTTGGCATCCAGATGATGAACCTTAGCGGTAAAACCATGGGGTGGCATCCACTTGACCAGAGCATCCGGGTCAATAAATGCCTTAAACACCCGTTCCGGTGGTGCGGTAAATACGCGATGCAGTTTCACTGTATTGTTTTCAGTCATTTGCGAACCTCGTCTTATTGTTATTTTTAAAATGCAAGTTGATTGTGGTTATTCTCTGATGCTGCAGGGCTTTGGTCCGATATGAAGCAAGGTTTTCAATTCCTTGTTCATAAAACATTTATCAATGTCCCAAAACATTATAGGTCCAGAATAGCAGCATTCAAGCCGATATTTTTATCTAAATCTCAAATCCAGTTTTGAATATCTAGTCTGGCATGTCATCAATATGATTGGGTTCTGTGCGCGGCTGAGTATTCATATAGTGCCGAAAACAGGATGAACGCTCATACACCTGCATGCGTACCCGCATGATAGAACCTAAAGGCTGGTGTTCTTTTACCCCATGCCACGGATTGAAAGACAGCACGTCATCTGAATAGACCCGACGTGCCGGACTAAAGGTCTGCTGTTTTGGAAAATGTAAAGTTCCGATGACCTGATGCAGTGATTCATCTTCATCCCACAACACGGCGGCATCTTCAACAGGCATACGGTCCAGGTTGGTACATAGCTGAGCGCGAATAACATAATCAGCCGTATTACGCTTAAAAAAATCCTGGACCAGATCACGTATGCCGGAATCTTCCTGAATTTGCATCGGTATGCCAGTCAGTTGTTTTACCGACTCAGATTCAGGTGCCACACTGATTTTGGCAATATAGTTGCCATAACGTAATGCTGCCATGCTGTGATAGGTTTCCCCGAGTATATGATGCTGGCTACGTGCCAGTCCCTTGATCGTCGCAGATGCCTGCAATCCCGCACGGCTGACCAGATGATCGACCCCACGCATGACACCGCGTAAACCACGCATGACCAGTTCAGGTGCCCTTTCCGCTTCAGTCATAAAAGGCAGCATTTGCATATATTTGCGTACCGTTCCAAAAACCAGTACCGGCATATTGACCATCAGAAAATCCTGATTTTTTCCCTCACTGGAATCTTCTGGCAATAAGCGCTCGCCCGGCACATTTAAAATTTTAAGGGCAAAACCATGCGGCACCGGTGTCTTATCGCTACGCAAATCCCCGGGAGCAGCAGACAGACGGACCATGACATCATAATAGCCCGGATGGGCAAAAATTCCCTGCGCCAAGTGATCGGGCAGGTTTTCAGGAATGGTTAAAATGCCTTTTAAGAAACCGTGGGATTTAGCATGCGCATCGCGAACTGCATGACGATGCTTGTCAAAAACCTCAGTATTGCTTTGGGTCATATAATCTACAATATACTGAATATCTTCTTCTTCATTTTCCTGTTTTTGTTCGACTTCTGGACCATAGGCCACATAATTATTCACTGCCATGCCGTGCTCCTTTCATGCCTTGAAGAGGAATAAACTGTTTTGAAATTTATGTATTAATCTAGCAAGGAGTTTGCTTTACAAAGGAAGTGCTTGGTATACACATTGAAGGTATTTGGTAAATAAAGCAGAAAGATGAAACTAAACTGGCGTGGCTGCAAAGCATCAGTCCATCACATAATTTTTTTAATTTTAAAATCAAATATTTAATTAAATAAATTTAGAAGGTTTAAAATCAATAGAAAGGAATAGAATGCGAAAGCTGCTTGAACAGCTTCTTCTGAGTTTCAGTGGATGGGGTATGATTCTTATAAAATCTTGATATGAAAATGGCCCTAAGCATCTAAATGTTTAAGGCCTTTTTAACAGGTTCGATCCAATTAACTGTACTGGCTCAAACCTGGATCATCCCCCAGCCATTAAAATTTTTTAGGAATAGGGATTAACTTTTGACTTCATTTTCCCAGTCTTCATCTTCATAGACATAAGCCATACAGCCCCAGCCATCATATTCGCCGCCATATTGCGTCGCGATTTTAGTGAACCATTCTTCCAGATCGACGATGTCTGAATATTCAGGTTCCATATACACATAAATGGTGATAATCCACTCGACCGTGTCGGCTTCTTCATCTTCAAACAGGCTAATTTTTTGTTCTTCTTTGAGCAGATAAAGTGCACATTTTTGTGCCTGTTCTTCAGTCTGAAAAGCTATGGAAAATTCAATTTCATGCGCTTCAGTCAGATCGTCGCCATCTTCGGCCATTTGCCAAAGTACATTACCATTTTCATCATCGGGGAATTGGTCAAAATCGCGTGTCATGGAGTGTTTCCTTATTGTAATTAGATATCAGCTATATCATGCCATATAGATTAGCTCAAGTTTGTTTCAGTTTAGCCATTTCACTGTTTAGCTTAACTACAACACTTGTGCTGATAAGTCCCCTTTGTCCTGCCATTTTATTTTCCACAGATCGCTGGTCTTAGCCTTCCACCATCTGCTGCTGCAATTCACCTGGCTCATTCGGTTGCTGTGCCTTGAAGGCTGAAACCAGGGCTGCAAGCTTAAACTCTTCCAGACGTAACTTTAAAAATGATTCATGAATTCGGGCATGGCTGAATGCTGCTCCATAATGATTGATCAGGATAAAATCATCTTGCAACGCCTGAATAAACAGCCCCACCGTGTCATGCTCTAATTGAGATAAATACAGGTCAGCCTTGCTGTTAAACACATGTGTAACCAGAGCGATGGCAGAAAGTCTGCGATTTTCCTCGACATACTCGCATTGACCCACCTTGTTTGCTGCAATGGCATTTTTTATTTTTCGGCGGACTTCTGTTAACTGCTGCGCGGCATGAATGTCCTCATAGCCTTCAATCAATTGGTCCAACAGGATTTGTGCAGGATACACATATTGAAGGCCATAACCCTGAATCTTGTTTTCCAGTGCTTTTGAAATTGCAGCCAATTTTTCTTGTTCTACTGCCTGATGATAAAAAGCCCCTAATCGTTCTCTGGCCTGGGCTTCCAGGTTAAGCCGGCTATTTTTTTCCAGTTTTTCCAGATAATGTCGAGTGTTTTCAATCTCTGCCTTCATTTTTTCTAGCAGAAACTCTGCTTCAGTTTTAGTGGCTTCGACAAAGCTCTCGACCTGGTTTTTTCGCTCTGCAACGTAATGTTCAGTATCCAAAACGTCTTGATACTGACTCAAATTTTCAACCCGGTTTTTTAGATTGCCGATCTCGATACGACAGGTATTTAATTGATGGTGCAGCGCATCGTTTTGCTGTTCATGCTCTGCCAGATTATTTCGCGTGCGATCCAGATTCACCTGCAAAGATTTCAGAGTGCGCTGTTTTTTTCTTATTTTTATGATTGCCCGATAAAGCAATCCCACCAAAATGAGGGTGGTCAGGATATATAGATAAAACATTATTATTATCTCAAAATTATTATTTCGAAGAAATGTGAAACATTATTTATTAGTAACTTGTTTTTCAATCCCTAGAAAAAGGGATACTGTGTGCGATTGGTCGCATTTTTTTATTATTCTTAGATTTTCATCATCATAAAGCAGTTGGCTGACAAGAAGAAGTCAGCCCTCATAGCATATATGTAACTTATTATTAAAATTATGGACATTTGAACAGATAAAATTTCAAGATATTGATTAAAAAGGAATTTCTACCTTAATTTCAACATCTGCTCCGCTTAAAGGCTGTTTAAAAGCCAGATAGCTGGCATGTAAGGCCATACGTTTTAATGGACTTTGGTAGGGCTCTGGATGATAGAGCTTATCGCCCGTAATCGGATGGCCGATATACTGCATATGCACCCGCAACTGATGAGAGCGTCCGGTAATCGGGGTCAGCAACACCCGGCTAATGTCTTGCTCTTCAGAATATTCCAAGGCCTGATACAGCGTTCTGGCGGGTTTTCCCAAGTCAAAATGCACGATTTGACGCGGCCGGTTTTCCCAGTCGGTAATTAATGGCACTTCGACACTGCCTTCGGCTTCGAGCTTGCCTTGAACCAGCGCAATATAGTTTTTTTTGACCGTACGTGCCTGAAACATTTTACTGACCGCCACTTCTGCTTCACGGTGTTTGGCAAACATCAAAATACCGGAAGTTGCCATATCTAAACGGTGGGTAATTTTAGCGTTGGGATAGCGTTCCAATACCCGAAAATAAGCACTGTCATGATGTTCAGGCAAACGTCCTGGAACGGACAACAGCCCTGCCGGCTTTTCAATCACCACCAGGTCTTCATCTTCATAGACGATGGCGAGCGGTTCCTGAGGCGGCATATACACGAAGTTATCGTTGATGGGCATAGCATTACGGCACGTGGGAGAATGCGCGCAAAATAACAAGGTCAGATCCGACTGTCAACGTCTGTAAAATACAGAGTCGATCTGGAATTATTTATTGTTTGCACCCCATTTTCCAAACGCAGGTTTAAGCTGATGAGAGAGGTCATCTTCAATCAATTGCAGTACCTGATGATCTACTTCATATTGCCTGATCGTGATTTTAAACTGACCTTGAAACCATTGACTCAAATGTAGTGCATACGTGCTCTTTTGACCTTGTCCCAAATGTTGTTTCAACCGATTTTTAAGTCCTGTGGTAGATGAACCTACATACATCACTGTGCAAGGCACATTTAATCTTGCACAGGCATGAGTTCCCTCCGCTTTAAAGATACGAAAGTGATTAAATGTTTCATTCATATCACCGTCTACTTGTTCAATGATATAAATTGCCTTAGATATAGAGGGTAAATCATCTACAGTTGAAAATATAAATTCCTGAACGGGTATAGCCGTTTTAGCAGCATGACAATGTTGAATAAGCATATCGAGATAACGCATATAATTTATTATAGGTAAATGATTTATTAAATATTTTATCAATGAAGAAAAAGAAGAGAGATTTTTGTCTTATATTTTTGTCGGAGAATTTTTGAGGGTGTTAGGGAAAACATCTGTGGTTTACTTCAACCATTATAACTTTGTAAGTTATAACCCTATGCCTATAAATTGATAATCTATAGCGTCCTAAGCCGAATCGAGACCTTGTGGGTAAGTACTGCACTCACGTTGTACGCAACTGGCAGCAATCTACTCTTTTCGATCCCTTATCACACCCTTGAAACATATATTAGCCAAACACGGCCGGGATTAATTTCCTAAGATTTTTTGATTTCCCAAGTTTTTTGGGATTTTTTTTCTTTAAATGAATGATAAATAGAATTTTTTATCTTCCGGATTAAAATACAGGTTTTTTATTGCAGAAAAATTGGGATTACTGGAATTTATCTGCACATCAAACCGCATTTTTTCATCACTTTTTACCCCATTTAATCAGCCAGATAATAGTCTACCGTGGACACGACACGGACTTTCTTTAAATAAGGTGTGTTGCTGTCGCGATCTTCAATGCTAAACAGCCCCTGATTGGCCGCCTTGATTTTACCTAAACGGCTTTTGGAATCTGCGGCAAATTTTTCTGCCACACTGCGGGCATTTTGCGTTGCCTGCTCAATCATCGCTGGCTTGATATCATTTAACTTGGTAAATAAATATTCGGTTCGTTGACCTGAATCATCGCCACCAAAGGCAATGCCCTTTTTACCCAAAGCCACCAGACGGCTTTGTGCTGCCCGCACTGCATCTATTCGGTGGGTATAGACTGTAATGGTTTGATGGGCGGTATAACGGAGCGCGACATTGGCATCACCGCCATATTGCTGGGCATATTTATCGGTCGTAACCGGAGCTGCTGTGGTAATTTCCTGATCGCTAAAACCTTCGGCCTTTAAAAATGCCTGAATTTGCTGGGTTTGTGTTTCCATGGTGTCATACAGCTGGGTCAGGTCCTGACTGGCCGAGCTAAAACGGATTGGCCATACTGCGACATCAGCTTTCACCTCACGCTCAGATAGACCCTTGACCGAGACTATACGTTCATACTGCTTAATTTTGACTGCACTACTGCCGAGAATCCATCCCGCAATAATCATCCCCAGACAAATGAAAACACCTAAAACCAGTGCAGGTTTGAATTGATTCATGCTGCCAAATTCCTCTTTTGCTTGTTTTTGATTGTAGCGGTCCTGTTTTTATAAACTGCGAAACTACTGTTTAAAGATGATCTATTTGCCTATAAGCCTTTTAAAGTTGAATCTGGGTTAGGAATTTCGTATCAGATATAAGGCCAGAAATGGCACCAGATTAAGCAGTAAAATACCAATTTTATATATAGCCATGCCGCCATAATGAATGGCATCAAAAGTGTGATCTGAAAGCTGGAACCATTTGCAATGCAGCTGTTTCATCCAGTTACGGGCAAAAATAAACAGCAAAAACCAGATCATTAATATGATGTAATTAATGAGTAATGAACAAAGTAGAAAACGACTCCAGAAATCATCATTTAGCATTTTTATGGCCTGACCGGATGCTCGCTGATATTTTCTAAATTAGCAGATTTTATCCACAAAAATGAACCAATGATTTGTATCCGGTTTTTTGAATGTAAATTTGATTTCTTCTATTTTTATAGGTTTGAGAATTTTTTAGGGGGGTCAGGGAAAACATACTGTTTTACTTCAACCATTACCACTTTGTAAGTGATAACCTGATGCCTATAAATTGGTAATTTATAGCGTCCTAAGCCGAATCAAGACCTTGTGGGTAAGTACTACACTCACGTTGTACGCAACTGGCAGCAATCTACTCTTTTCGATCCCTTCACACCCTTGAGATATAGAATAGCCAAAGACATGCGGGATTAATTTCCTAAGATTTTGCATTTTTAATTATTTTTGGAATATTTTCCCACTTTATCTATATTTGTAAAAAAATTTCCCTAATTGATATAAAATGCCGCTTTTTATTGCGCCAAACCAACATGAATCGGAATATTTTCTCCATCTCTATAAATCGCAACATTGAAGATTAGCATCAGATTATAAATGGCTATTTCTTCTTGGTCATTTCCGACAGCAAATCCAGTTGAATTTCCTGAATTTTAGCCAGACGATCCCACTGATGCATTAAAAGATGATCGAGTTTTTCATGTAAATGCCGAATCTCCAGTTCAGCTTTTAAGTTGACCTGATAATCATTTTGCGAACGCAAACGGTCTTTAGCTTCCTGCCGGTTTTGGCTCATCATGATTACGGGTGCCTGAATGGCGGCCAAACAGGACAGCATTAAATTTAATAAAATGAAGGGATATGGATCTGCAGGATGTTTCACCATTACCACGGTATTGATCAAAATCCACAGCGCCAAGAAAATGGCAAAGCAGATCAAAAAGGTCCAGCTACCACCGAAACTTGCAATTTTATCAGCCAGTTTTTCTCCAAAAGTCCAATTCTGATCGAGCTTGTTCTCTACATTTTTGCTGATCAGCTCATGCTGTTGCATACTGTTCAACACTTCATATTCCAGATCAGTGACTTCACCTTGTTCAGATTTTAAAATGGACTGTACATACTGCATACGGTATTTGGTTAAATCGGCTTGGCAGATAAAGTCGCTAGGTGACCACTGTGGAAAGTCCTGTGAAATTTCCTCTGTAATGACTTTGCGAATTGTTCCGATCGGGATAAGATTTTTTTTAGGAAAGCTTTTTTTGCAGACCATGCATGTTTGACATTCTGTTCTTCCGTTCATACCCCATACCTTCTGTTTCATCTATACTTCAATATGCCATGATGTTGATCATTTCCAGACTTAAATAAACACTTGTTTCTGGTCATATTTTGCCAGGACAAGCTTGGTTTTAACTTTATCCCTTCCATATTTTCAGCCTAATTTTAAAGCAATAATCCAGCAATTTTAAAGATAAATATGCCAGATACTATAGACCTATAGCAGTGAGCCATTACGTTGTTTATTCATTTATAAACAAAAATTTAAACCAAAGCCAAGCTGTGAATTCCACTGCCCTTTATCACACATAGAGCTGTTTAACATTCTGATTGATATAGGTATTTAAGCCATCGTCATATTGCGCCAGCTGTTGCATATTTTCAATATGCTGATAGCCGGCACTGGCATAGCTATAGGTATAAATTTTTGATTTTTTCTTAAATTGAACACGAATAAACTGATTGCCAAGTTCATAGCTAGCCACACCAGAGTCGTGGTTCCAATCAAGATAATGTTGCAATTGGGCGCCCTAAATACCGTGAATATAAAGTTTAAGATGAGGGTGTATTGAGCATTTTTCAAACAATCCACAATAATCAGTCCATAGATGAATGGGAAGCGATTTCTATTCGCCAGTTATTCCTATCTATTTATATTTATTCAAAACCTGATCTAAGATTGAAACATTTTAGTGTTCCGCAGCTAAATCAATCATCAACCAGATAAAAAAAAACTCCGCCAGTTAGGCAGAGTTTTTCAGTTTCAGATTTAAATTATTCCGTACAGCACTTGCTACAGCCTTCTACTCTTTCTGTTGGCCAGTTCATTCTTGCGCGTTTATAGGCGAGTTCATAATTTGCAAAGTATCCAATCAAAATCTGGTCATCCGATTTTGGCAGGTCTTCGCAGCCCAGTGTCGCATTGTGTATATAGTGTATGCCTTTAGCTGCAGGTTGTTCATCTACAATAAATTTGATCATTGATAGTTCCCCGAATAATTTTTATAAAGTTGAACCACAATAAACCCATATAAAATTTATGGATTTAATTCAATAATATAATTATGCCTTTATTGGGTAAAAATCAAGCGATTTTACATGAAATATCCGTGACATTCTTTAAATAAATATTTCTTAAAAATTTTGTGTAAACATATATTTTATTTGCATTTTCAAAGCAGGTTTTCCTGTGATGTTTTTGTCCAAAGCGTACCCAACATATCAGCATAATAATCAATATCAGGACACAGACAAGGCTAAGACAGAATGGATAGCAGAGTCGCCCAAATTCATTCAGCTGTGGAAATCACGGAATTTGTAATTCCACCTATAATCACGCTTGATACACTACGATAGAATGCCCAGCCAACAAAAAAGCCCTATGGATGAATAGGGCTTTTGTTCAAAACAGAGGATAACTGTTTGATAGGTGCTGCTTAGGCAATTTTGTTGTTAAATTGATTGCCAAGGCATTTGGTACACGGTGGTAGACGATCAGTACCAATTTCTAAGTAGGTGCGGTGTCCGCATTTGACACAAAAATAGAAGCCTGTTCCGGGTTTAGAGCCAGCAGTAACCATTTTTGTTCTCCATAGGTTTTAGAAATGGTGAACCTAGTATACCCCTATCGTGATGATTGTCTATTGATCATTTCGAAAATTGATGGTGGCATAATTGCAAAAAATAATTTCAAATAACAATTTTGACTGCTTTACAGAAATTTGCTGATCCAATTCTCAACTTGCAGTCCGTCGACTCGTAAGAATTCTTTTTCATTGTTGGTGACCATGACCCAATTATTTGCGCGGGCATGTGCAGCCAACCATAAATTATTATTCCAATAATTTGACCTTATTTTTGGAATTGATAACATATGCCACAATAATTCAAAACTACTACATTTCTTGAATCTAGAGTTTGTATTTGTTTAGATAGATTTTTCAGCACTAGAGTGTAATTTACCTAAAATAATGGCAGCTAAGAATAAGTCTGAAAAATGAGGCTAACTAAACTTACTCCTTAACTCTGATGACTGATTTTGATGATGTAACTATAAAACTTAAGCTTATTGAAATTTTATTTTTTAAAATCCTAATTTTTTGTCATCATCTTTTTTAATTCAGTTAATTTCAATAAAGGATTTCCTTTGTGCAGCATGCGATGACAATTAGAACAAACTATTGCTAAATCTTCTAATTTAGTTTCAATTAATCCATCAGCTTGATGTAATGGAACCAAATGATGAACCTCACAAAAGCCATCACCTATTGCACCATATGTATTTTTAAAGTTAAAAGAACAAACTTCACATTCAATTTTTCCTGTTTGAGCAAATACTATTTGCTTTTTTTCTGTCACTATTTTTCTATTTCTCTCCCTAATCAAATGTGTCTTAAATCTAGGATTTCCTTCAAGCCCAATAATCTCTTCCTCAACATCAGGTAAACTATCAAAAAAATTATTACTTTCAATATATTCTTGTACTCTGCTAACAAGATTTCTAGCCTCAGGTGCTTGAGCATACCATACATTACTTTGACCAATTCCACCTTTAACAGCTCTTGGAATTAAGATAGTCCTCTCATTAACAGGGATAAGGTATGCATCAACAAAATTAGCTTCTATAAAATAAAAATCTAATTTATTTTTTTCATGAATATCAGATATTTTTAATAACTTTCGGGGCTCTTTATAAACTTTAGCATTTTTATACCATCCAACAACTACAGTACCACCACTATCTGGTCCTGCTGTCCATACTACGGTTACGCCATCAGCAAACTCATCCCCCTTACCAGCTCCTAATTTTTTAATATCAATTTTTCCTGAGGAACGGACATATCCAAATACTTTTCCATCTACATTAGTAAAATTACATACCTCATGACCAATTGAATGATCATTGAAAGCCCCTCCTCTTTTAGGTATATCTCCTTTAGCTCCATTATAATTATCCATCCAACCTACATTACAAAATAATATTGCCATAGCCTACCCTTAATTTTCTTTTTTAATAAACAAAACCCCACTTAACAGTAGGATTTTTTAAAACAATATCAATAACTTTTAATCTTTAATCCTCCCCAACCCTCCTTTTTCAAAGGAGGGAGTTCCCCTCTTTCGCAAAGAGGGGCTAGGGGAGATTTTAAAAAAGATTAAGCCACATTCCCTTCCAAGAAATCCTGTGCAAAGCGTTGCAATACACCACCCGCTTCATAAACAGAAACTTCTTCTTCGGTATCCAGACGGCAGGTTACAGGTACTTCAACAATCTGGTTTTTACCATCATCAGTCGAACGTTCAATGACTAAAGTCAAGGTCGAACGTGGCGCAATATTACCTACTACGCTATACAGTTCCGTACCATCCAGCTTTAAAGTCTTGCGGTTAGTACCCGGTTTAAATTCAAGTGGTAATACGCCCATACCGACTAAGTTAGTACGGTGAATACGCTCAAAACCTTCGGCCACAATCGCTTCCACACCGGCAAGACGCACACCTTTAGCTGCCCAGTCACGGCTAGAACCCTGACCGTAGTCCGCACCCGCAATAATGATTAACGGTTGCTTACGGTTCATGTAAGTTTCAATCGCTTCCCACATACGCATCACTTCACCTTCCGGCTCGACACGCGCTTTTGAACCCTGCTTGATGGTACCGTCAGCACGAACCACCATTTCATTGAACAGTTTCGGGTTGGCCAAAGTCGCACGCTGCGCAGTCAAGTGGTCACCACGGTGCGTTGCATAGGAGTTAAAGTCTTCCTCAGGCACGCCCATTTTATGCAGGTATTCACCCGCAGCTGAATCCATAATAATCGCATTTGATGGCGATAAGTGGTCGGTAGTGATGTTATCCGGCAAGATCGCCAGCGGACGCATGTTTGTCAAGGTACGCGGTGCAGCCAAAGCTCCTTCCCAATACGGCGGACGGCGGATATAGGTACTTTGCGGACGCCAGTCATACAGTGGACTTGCCGCTTTTTCACGCTCGCCCAAATCAAACATCGGGATATACACTTTTTTAAATTGCTCTGGTTTTACCGCAACTTTTACCAGCGCATCAATTTCTTCATCCGATGGCCAGATGTCTTTGAGGTAAATCGGATTACCATCTTTATCGTTGCCAAGTGAATCTTTTTCAATATCAAAACGAATCGTTCCGGCAATCGCATAAGCAACGACTAATGGCGGAGAAGCCAGGAAAGCCTGTTTTGCATAAGGATGGATACGACCATCGAAGTTACGGTTACCTGAAAGTACCGCAGTGGCATACAGGTCACGGTCAATAATTTCTTGCTGAATTTTTGGATCTAGCGCACCCGACATACCGTTACAAGTCGTACATGCATAAGCGACAATACCAAAACCGAGTTTTTC
This sequence comes from Acinetobacter uliginosus, assembly GCF_044130295.1. Classification (NCBI taxonomy): domain Bacteria; kingdom Pseudomonadati; phylum Pseudomonadota; class Gammaproteobacteria; order Moraxellales; family Moraxellaceae; genus Acinetobacter; species Acinetobacter uliginosus. Next base: position 28,336 of record NZ_JBIQOC010000017.1, read on the forward strand.
CAGGTCGTGCAGTACACCCGCTTCTTCAAGGTAAAGTGCAGCGGCTTTAGAACCCGGTGCAAAAGAGGATTTTACCCAAGGCTTACGGGTTAGACCCAACTCATTTGCCTTACGTGCCAATAAACCGGCTGCCACTGTATTACGCGGGTTAGAGGTATTGGTACAAGAAGTAATCGCCGCAATAATCACCGCACCATCCGGCATTAAGCCTTCTGCTTCTTGCGCACGAGCGGCCTCTAAATTACCCGCAATGCCTTTTTCTTTCAGGTCAGCCGTTGATACACGTGCATGCGGGTTTGACGGGCCGGCAATGTTACGAGTTACCGTTGACAAGTCGAAACGCAGTACGCGTGGATATTCCGCCTGTTTCATGTCTGAAGCCCAAAGACCAATTTCTTTGGCATATTGTTCAACCAGTTTCACCTGGTCTGCTTCACGACCGGTTAAAGTCAGATAATCAATGGTGTTCTGGTCAATATAGAACATCGCCGCAGTTGCACCATATTCAGGTGTCATGTTAGAGATGGTCGCGCGATCACCCACCGACATGCTGTCAGCACCTTCACCAAAGAATTCCAGGTACGCACCCACCACACGTTCTTTACGCAAGAACTCCGTTAGCGCCAAAACGATATCGGTTGCAGTAATGCCCGGCTTGCGCTGACCTACAAGTTCCACACCAATAATGTCCGGCAGACGCATCCAAGACGCACGGCCGAGCATGACGTTTTCAGCTTCCAAACCACCCACGCCCACAGAAATCACACCCAAGGCATCAGTATGTGGCGTATGCGAGTCTGTACCAACACAGGTATCCGGGAATGCCACACCTTCACGCTTTTGGATCACCGGAGACATTTTTTCCAGGTTGATCTGATGCATAATGCCGTTGCCCGCAGGAATCACATCGACATTTTCAAATGCGGTTTTGGTCCATTCAATAAAATGGAAACGGTCTTCGTTACGACGGTCTTCTACAGCACGGTTTTTGGCAAAAGCATCTGGGTCAAAACCGCCGTATTCCACAGCCAATGAATGGTCAACGATCAGCTGGGTTGGAACAACCGGGTTGACTTTAGACGGATCGCCGCCCTGATCGGAAATGGCATCACGCAAACCTGCAAGGTCAACCAGTGCGGTTTGCCCCAGGATGTCATGACACACCACACGTGCCGGATACCAAGGGAAATCGTGATCTTGTTTACGTTCAATCAGCTGACGTAAAGACTGTTCCAGAATAGCAGGATCACAACGGCGTACCAGCTGTTCGGCAAGTACTTTTGAAGTATAGGGAAGTTTTGCATATGCGCCTGGCTGAATATCTTCTACGGCTTGGCGTACGTCATAATATTCGAGCTGGGTACCTTGCAGTGGTTTGCGGTAGTTGTTGTTCATAGCTTACCTGCCTCTTGAATCATTTTTTCTTTACTACGTAATTGTTGTTGCGAGTTACAATCGGTTCAACGGCATAGTACACTGCCGAAAAGCCATTTCCCAAATCTTTTATATTTCATATATTTAGATATAAAAACAGGTGTTTTAGAAACATATTGTTACATAATTTTTTGGGATATTTGCTCTAATCATGCTTTTTTTGGAAAAATAGCGGGAAATACGCCTCATTCTTTAGTATTAGATATGCCTAAGCGAATAACAAACAATCTTGTTCTGTAATATTTATCCTAATCATTTAAGTGAATGTAAAGCTTATATTTTTTTATATTGCATTCGCTCTTGTCAGGCATTAAAACCTACAAAATAGCACTAAGCTGCAAATCTGAGGATCTAGCACTGCTTTTGATGCTTATCTTTTGAACATGCTTATTAGTAATACCGGTTTTTGCATCATTCCATCATTCTAACCCCTTCAAGTATGAGGTCAGAAAAGATCTTCACCTTACAAAAAATTGATCAAGGGTAAAAAATTTTGGTCGCCATTTTTATGTTAGAGCAGCGATTTTAATGCTAATGATTTTGTCGCTTGCCCGCATTCATTTAAACAAAACTGCATATTTCCGAATTTCAGTAAAGCTATAGCAATCTGGGCTTTTTGTTTGCCTATCTGCACTGCATGCTGCAAAATATCTGCACTAATGATTTGTGAAATATATCCAGAGGCTAGTCATGTCAACGTCTACTGCTTTTACACTATTCACTTTAAAGGGTGTAGATGCACAAAAATTCCTTCAGGGCCAAGTGACTTTAAATGCTGAGGCATTAGCCGAAAACCTGACTCGCTATACCGCGATCTGTAGTTTAAAAGGACGAATCCAGTTTGGCTTATGGCTAAAAAAAATTAGTCCGGAAAGTTTTGAAATTGTGGTCACTGACGATCAGGCCGAAGAATTTGCCAAACACATTAAAAAATTTGGTGCTTTTTCGAAAATGAAGCTGGAACAAGTCGGCCGAGTTTTCCCTACGCTCAATGGCGATAGCACCGATTTTTCTAGCACTGAAACCGATATCGCAGCTTGGCAGCTGCAAGCGATTGAAGCCGGTCAGGCCTGGATTGAAGCGACAACGGCACAAGAATTCCAGCCGCAAGAACTGCGTTTGCATCAGCGTGAAGGCGTACATTATGACAAGGGCTGCTATTTGGGTCAGGAAATTATTGCACGCCTCTGGTTCAAGGCCAAACCGAAACACTGGCTGCATTTGGTGCAAGGTAGCGGTGATGCTCCTGCTGCTGCAACCCAGTTAAACAATGATGTTGAAGTGATCAACAGCATTGCTGTGGATGGCGGTTATAAAGCCCTGGTCGTGGCAAAACCTGCTGCGCTTGAAGAGCTGGGGTTACAAGTTCTAGATTTGCCTGAAGCTTTAAATGGTGATGTAGCACGTCCACAGTAAATCTTGAAACTTTAGATATTTAAGCTTTGGATATATGCTGCACTGAGCCTCCATCTTTGGAGGCTTTTTTATGCATTTGAAGGGATACTAAACCGATCACATTTCCGGATTAAAAACCATGAAACAGCTTGTTCATGTCTTTGCAGACATATTTTTTAAATGAATAATCACGCGCATGCTTGGCATCAAATTTTGCTTCAAGCTCACCTTTTTTAAAAATATAGACACGGTCATCTTTACTGACCAAATATTCAGCCCCCAGTTTCATCAGCAAAGCATCCATTTTTTCTTCTTCAGGAATATTGCTGTCCAGATTGACCCGATCATAGGCACGTTTAATGGCTTTAATGAACATTTATCTACTCACACATTAATTCAGCCGCGATTTAAACAAAGATTGGCTGAAAAACAAAGTGCCATTTCGCTGCTGCGTATTTTTCTCTGATCCTTGTGCTTGATGGTTTTAAATTTTAAGCACAAAATAATTCATCTACAAAGCCCTCACCCTACTTAAGCTTGCTTTAAGATTTTCTACCCAAAATCGAGCCAGTAGCAATTATGTAAATATCTATGAAATATTATGGTAATGCACCCCTCATGTATTTACATTAACATAAATAAACTTATGATGTTAAAGGAAGGGTTCCATATTCATTTTTAAGTACATAAATGGAATTAAGATTATGTTTATAAAAGGTTTTTAAAAAATATGAAAAGAATTATACTTGCCAGCCTGATCGCTTTGTCTTCAAGTTTCGCGATGGCTGAAATGACAACCACTTCTGTTGATCCTGCATTTGCCAAAGTAGAAACACTGGTCAAAGCCAACGATATGAAAGGCGCTTATCAAGAACTGGATAAACTAGCAAAAACAGGAAATGCACAGGCCCTTTATAATTTGGCCTACCTGACTCAAACCGGTCAAGGCACTACCAAAGATGAGAAAAAAGCCATCCAGCTGTATCAAGAGTCTGCAAACAAAGGCTATCCAGTCGCCAACTATGTCCTAGGTAAAAACTACATGACCGGTACTTTAGGTCTGCCCCAAGATACTAAAAAAGCCAAACAGTATTTAGAAAAAGCATCTAAACAAGGTTTTGATGATGCCAGCGTAGATTTGGCCGTATTACTGTTTTCTGAAGGTACAGCAGCATCAGATAAACTGGCTTTACAAAAATTAGATCCGCTGATCAAAAAAGGCAATTATCAGGCCATTCATGCCAAAGCGTTATATGACATCAGTCAGGGTTTTAAAAACAAAAACGAAGCGCCAATTAAGCAAGGCTTAAAAAGCATTCAGGATCTGGCACAAAAAGGCTATATTCCCGCTTTAATGGCTGTAGGTAACATGTTTGCCAACGGTAAAATCGTTCCGCAAAACCTGCCTGAAGCGAAAAAAATTTTTGAGGCTTTAGCCAAAGAAAATATTCCGCAAGCCAAACAATCTTTAGCTGTGGTGGATAAAATGATTGCCGAACAGGCCAAAAACCCGCCTAAAGCTACTACTGAAAAGAAAAGCTAATCACTGCAGAGATGATTAAAAGCCTCAATTCCGGGGGCTTTTTTTTATAGCTGTTATTTTGTTGCTATTCATGCTGACCGTAAAATTTTAAGCCCACCAGACACTAATTAACACACTCACCACAATGAATCCTAAAATGGTACTCATCAATAAAGGAGTTAAAGTTTTTTCATTTAAACCATACGCTTGACCTAACATGGCAAAAATGGTCGGCATCGGCAAAGCGGCAATAAGCGTTCCAGCATAGACCATTTCCTGACTCACATCGGTTAAATAATTCAAACCCAGAAACATCAGCAAAGGCATGATCAGGTTACTTGAAATCACCAGATAAAAGCTTTGCAGATTCACATATTTCAGCGTCAATCCCACAATCCCGCCACCAATCGAGAACAAGGCTAAAGGCGATGCCGTTTGTCCAAGCAAGGCCAAGACCTGATCCAGCTGTTTAGGAATATGAATCTGAAAGATGGCGCAGGCTATCCCCAGCATGACGCCCATAAACAAGGGATTTTTCAATAAAGTAACCACCGTGCTCTGGAGGATTTGGGCAAAACTGGCCTTTTGTGAGTTTCCCAGTTCCGCCAGAATCAGCACTGCCGGAATAAGCAGCACACTTTCAATGATTACCACCAAAGAGGTATAGGTCATCGCCTTTTGTCCCAGCAGCAAGGACAATACCGCCGTACCAATGAGCCCGGTATTCGACATGGCCGCACCTAGCGACAAAACTGAAGACTGTGAACGGTCATTTTTAAAGTAATGGGAAACAATAAAAAATGCCGCAGCATATAAAATAAAAGTCACGCCGCTATAGACAAGAAAGTATTCGGGATACCAGATTTCATGCAAATCTTTTGCGGCCAAAGATTGGAAAAATAAAGCAGGTAGCGCAATTTTAATGACAAAGGCCCCAACAGCATTGACTTGCTCTTTTGTTAAAAGCTGAAAATTTACCGAAAAATAACCTAAAGCTAATAAGAAAAAGATCGGCACGATGACCGTAAAGACCATATGGAATTTGTCCTTTCAATAAATAAAACTACTTGCCCAGACTCCGACTCTTTAGAGTCGGAGTATTAAAACATTCAAGCGAAATATCGGGATGAAGCATTAAAAAGCGCTAAACAACGCTTTTAATCCACGCGGCTGACAGCGCAAATATTGCGGTGCAATTTGAATATTTTCACCCAACTCTGCGGCAGCATGCCATGGCCAGCGCGGGTCATACAGCATAGCACGAGCTAAAGCAATTGCGTCAGCTTGCTGATAATGCAAAATTCCTTCAGCCTGCATGGCTTCAGTAATTAAACCCACAGCAATCACGGGAATGCTGACCACCTGCTTAATGGCATGAGCAAATGGAACCTGATAATTGGCTTCCAGATGAATATTCTGATCGATATGCAAGCCACCACTCGACACATGGATATATACCGCCCCCAATTGCTCTAAAGCTTTGGCCAAACCGACCGAAGATTCGACATCCCAACTGTCATGCCCCTCCATCCAGTCTGTTGCAGAAATACGCACACCTATAGGGTAACCTTCAGGAACTACATTTTTCATGGCCTGAAATATTTCCAGCGTTAAGCGAATGCGGTTCTCGAAACTGCCGCCATATTCGTCTTGGCGCTGATTCGATAATGGTGACATAAATTGATGCAGCAAATAACCATGTGCTGCATGCACTTCAATTAAGTCAAAACCGGCATCCACGGCACGCTTGGCAGCATCAGCAAAGTCTTGAATCACTTGCTGGATTTCATCTTTACTCAGCGCATGCGGTGCATGATCGGCTGGATTAAAAGGAATGTCACTGGCAGAAACTGTTTGCCAGCCATGAGTCTCTGTCGGCTTAAATTGACCTCTTCCATTCCAAGGTTTATCGGTTGAGGCTTTACGCCCTGCGTGTGCCAATTGCACTGCAAACGGCATAGGCGAAAGTGTCTTTATTTTTGTCAGTAATGCCTTAATCTGATCACGCTGTGTATCATTCCACAATCCCAAATCGGCATAACTGATCCGCCCTTCCGCTTGCACTGCGGTGGCTTCAACAATACATAAACCGGCACCAGACAAGGCATAATTAGCCCATTGCTGCTCATGCCAATAGGTCACTTCCCCTTGTTCAGTTGCCGAATACTGACACATTGGAGCAATTACGATTTTATTGCTCAGTTTTAACGAACCAAATTGAATTGGTTGAAATAATAACGCCACGCTTAGCCCCCTGTTAGAATACCTTGCTCACACTTAATCCCGCACTCCAGTTCAAACCATCTGCGGGTTCAAAGAAGCGTCCATTACCCTCATTTACAATCACTGAACCGACATAGTCTTTATCCAACAGATTATCGACTCGCGCAAAAGTCCGGACTTTCCAGTCGGCCTGTTTCCAGACATAACCGACATTGGCCGAAACGATGCTATAACTTGGTGCGGCATCGCTATTTACATCATCTACATAGACCTGATCCATATAGCGGACATCAAAACCCGCATTAAAGCCGATTTCCGGCTGCCAGCCTAAAGAGGCAAATGCCTGATTTTTAGCGATACCCGGAATCTTGTTGCCTTTCTGCACCATACTGTCCGGAATCGCTGCATCAAATGTAGCATCAATATAGCTGTAGCTGGCCTGAGCAGTTAAATCACGCCATAGATTTTTGTTCCAGGACAGCTCCCCCCCTTCACGCAGCGTTTTATCCGCATTCTTATAGGTCGCACGGCCATCCACTGTTCCAGCAGAAACAATATCGTTTTGTGTTTTGCTTTGGAAGACTGCAGCCGTGAAATTGCCCCACATATTTTGTGCTTTCACACCCAGTTCATAATTATTACTGCTGGCGGGCTTTAAATTAAAGTTTATGCCATCGTTTGCTGAATAGGCCATTTCGGTAAAGGTGGGAGTTTCAAAACCTTTGGCATAGCTGGCATAAACATTGAACCGGTCATTCATTTTCCAGCTTAAAGCCACTGAAGGTAGCACCTGGTCATAGTCGGTCTTGCCGCTATCATCGCCATTGCCTGTGACAATATAGTGATCGTTGGACTGGTAATGTACATTGCTATAACGCAGTCCTGTGTCCAAGGTCCAATTGGGTAAAAAATCCCACGCGGCTTGAAGATAGGGATCTAAATTCCATAAAAAATTCTGTTCATCACGGCGTAGCTTCCCTTTTACGCCAAATTGCCCATTGGCATCAAAGTTTTCATAACCCTGGCGGTCTTCATCCATATAATCAAAGGCCAGACCTGCTGTTACACGTGTATTGGGTAAAAGATTCTTTCCAGTCCAGCGAATATCAGTGCCGTAATAATCACGGCTGAAATCAATCACACCGCCGGCATGGCGTGAGTTTATTTGAGTTGCCGAAGGAATCGACTGATACTGGGTCACTTCACGATGTCCCAGATAAGCCATAGCATACAGTTCATGCTGGTCATTGATCGGTTTAGACCAGGTCAGACCGGTCTGGGTTTGATTAATTTCCTTGCGCACGTCATAGATATTGTTCGCATCATTGACCTGTTTGGGATTGGCTTGCCACTGCTGGCGGGTCAAACCTTGCGGATCATCGGCATTTATATCAACATGATTCATAATCCAGTTCAGTTTAGAGCCGTCATCCAGATTCCAGGTCAGTTTGGCATTACTCAGTACTTTATGCGCAGCACTGTGGTCACGGTAGCCATCAGTATCAAAATAAGAGGAACTGAGCACATAACTCGGCTCACCGGCCCGATCTGCACCACCTTGCAATATCACATTGGCACGGCTTTTATGCTGACTGCCAGCTGAATAGCCCAATTCAATGGAATCTTTGCATGCTCCCTGTTTGGTCGTGGTCAAAATCGTTCCGCCAGAGGAATTGCCATAAAGTGTAGAAAATGGCCCACCCAGTACTTCAATATGATCCAGACTGCTTAAATCAATATTTGAGGTCTGGCCCTGCCCATCCGGCATGCTCGCAGGAATACCATCGACATATAAACGGATACCACGCACACCAAAAGTTGAACGGGCACCAAAGCCACGCATGGAAATCTGTAAATCCTGGGCATAATTTTCGCGGTTATTCAACTGTAGCCCGGGAACTCCTTTCAAGCTTTCAGAAAGATTTACACCCAGATGATTCGTATGCTTATTTTGTTCGATTCGATATACGGAATCAGGTGTTTGCAGCCAGTCAGTATCGCTACGTGTCGCTTCCATTTTAATGACAGGAAGCAAAACCGGGTCAGTAGAATCAGGGGCAGCATAAAGATGCTGGCAGAGGCATGCTGTCAGGTAAAGCAAAGTCTTAGGGAAGAAAATCTCGTAATATTTACCTGGCATAGCTTGCTCTATATCTTATTAAAATACTGCTTAAAAGCTTAAACGAACTACCTGCATAGCGTTTAAGTTTATTTGTAGTACCAAAGTTAATGACCCTTTCAGATTAAGATGAAGCATTTAGATTGAGGCGAAGCATAAAGCAATCGGCGAATCAAAATGACTGCTAGAATCAGTCCATTGCATTTATTAATCAACTGCAACAAGCATATAGATTTTTTTAAGACTCCCTTGCAATCCCCTCTTAGCAGTCCAATATTAAGCACAAAGTTTTCTTGATACATTTGATCCCATGCCTGAATTACCTGAAGTTGAAACCACCAAAACCAGTCTCTTGCCACTGTTGGATCAAACCGTCTTAAAGGTAGAGGTCCGTCAGCCGAGCTTACGTTGGCCTATTCCTGAGAATATACAAAAGTTGGTGGGTCAAAAATTGCTGAAACTCACCCGCCGTTCCAAATATATTTTGGCAGAGTTTGAACAAGACTGTATGCTCTGGCATTTGGGCATGTCGGGCAGTTTCAGATTATGTGCAGCAACAGATGAACTGCGCAAACACGATCATCTGATCATTCAATTTGAAGATATTGAACTGCGTTATCATGACCCGCGCCGTTTTGGCTGTATTTTATGGCTCGATCAAAACTCGCAAAGCAAACTGATTGATACTTTAGGGCCTGAACCTTTGAGTGAAGCCTTTAATGCTGAATATCTGTTTGAAAAATTTAAAAAGAAAAATGTAGCAGCGAAAGTGGCGATTATGGATAACCACATGGTGGTAGGAGTGGGCAATATTTATGCCACGGAAAGTTTATTTAATGTAGGGATTCACCCCGCTCAACCTGCTTCTAGCCTGAGTTTTCAGCAAATTGAACAGTTAGTTATAGAAATTAAACGCATTTTAAAACAGGCCATTGATCTCGGTGGCTCGACTTTACGTGACTATACCAATGCCATGGGTGAAAATGGTTATTTCCAGCAAACCCTGCTGGCTTATGGCCGGGCCGGTGAAATGTGTGTGAACTGTGAAACCACGTTGGAAAATTTAAAACTCGGACAGCGTGCATCGGTCTTTTGTCCAGAATGTCAGCCTCTAAAAAAAGTTAAAATAGCCCACCAGAAAGCCATTAAAGGAAGCCAAGCATGAAATCTGCCATCGTTCGACATATCCTGGTTAAGGATAAAGTGTTTGCTGAACAGCTAAAAAAGAAAATTCAGGATGGGGCTGATTTTGCCAACATTGCCAAACAGCATTCCACCTGTCCATCGGGCAAAAAAGGTGGCGAACTGGGTGATATCAAAAAAGGCCAGTTAGTCGGTCCGATTGATAAAGCTGTATTTACATTGCCTGAACGTGAATTACATGGCCCGATTAAGAGTCAGTTTGGCTGGCATTTACTGGAAATTAAGTTCCGGATGTAATCCCCCCTTGCGAAGCAGTGATTCTCACCTTTTCCAAAGGGGGACCACTCCTCCCTTTATCAAAGGGAGGTTGGGAGGGATTTTATAAAAAAAGGTACATTCAGCACCGTTTTTTATTTCAGAAAAGAAATTACATTTGTGGACGTTGTTTCAATTCATCACGGATTTCACGCAGTAACTGAATATCTTCCGGTGTTGGGGCAGGTGCTGCCGGCACTTCCTCTTTTGTACGGCGCATACGGTTTAACATTTTTACCATCAGGAACACCACCCAAGCCAAAATAATAAAGTTAATTAAAATCGTGAGGAAATTACCATAGGTCAGCACGTTAATTCCGGCTTTGGTCAATGCATCCAAAGATTGCAGATTCTCCGGATTATCCCCGAGGACGATAAATTTCTGGGTAAAATCAACGCCTCCACCCGTAATCAGGGTAATGATGGGCATGATGATATCTTTCACCAATGAGTCGACAATTTTACCGAATACCCCGCCAATGATAACCCCGATAGCCAAATCCATCATGTTGCCCTTGATGGCAAACTCTTTAAATTCTTGAACAATACTCATACTTGACTCCTTAGACCATTTTCAGTGTTTTTATAGGGTGATAATTAATCTGTTGTTAGGGGTACTTTAGCAATTTTTGCTCACAGAGCAGTTTCATTTTGTAACTTATGCTCACAAAAAAACCGCTAACCTTAGTTAGCGGTTTTTTATATCTGCTAAACAGAAAAATTATTTACCGCGGTTACGCTTACGTTCGTTTTCAGTCAAGTAACGCTTACGGATACGAATTGATTTCGGTGTTACTTCAACCAACTCGTCATCTTCGATGAATTCAAGCGCCTGTTCAAGCGTGTATTCAATATTAGGTACAAGTGTTAAGGCATCATCAGTACCTGATGCACGTACGTTAGTGAGCTGTTTTGCTTTAGTCGGGTTAACCACCATGTCGTCAGAACGCGAGTTAATACCCACGATCATTCCTTCATAAACTTCCAACTGTGGTTTAGCAAATAGACGGCCACGGTCTTGTAGTGTGAACAATGCATAGCCCAGGCAAGTACCTTGAACCATAGAAATCAACACACCGTTTTGACGTTTAGCAACAGTACCTTGTTTCATTGGACCGTAGTGCGAGAAGCTTGATGTCATGATCCCTGTACCAGAAGTCATGGTCAAGAATTCAGAACGGAAACCGATCAAGCCACGTGAAGGAACAGTTGCTTCAATACGGATACGGCCTTTACCGTCAACTTCCATATTGGTCATCTCGCCTTTACGGTGACCCATTTGTTCCATTACAGCACCTTGATGCTGTTCTTCAACGTCAAAAGTTACGTTTTCGTACGGCTCTTGCATTTGGCCGTCGATTTCTTTCAAGATTACTTGCGGACGAGATACACCCATCTCGAAGCCTTCACGACGCATGTTTTCGATCAAAACTGAAAGGTGAAGTTCACCACGGCCAGACACTTTAAAACGGTCTGGACTGTCAGTATCTTCAACACGAAGTGCTACGTTATGAATCAATTCGCGATCTAGACGTTCACGGATGTTACGTGAAGTCACGAATTTACCTTCTTTACCAGCAAACGGTGAGTTGTTGACCTGGAACGTCATCGATACGGTAGGTTCATCTACAGACAATGGCGGTAAAGCTTCAACAGCTTTCGGATCACAGATTGTGTCAGAAATGTTGAGTGCATCAATACCCGTTACACAAACGATATCGCCTGCAGAAGCTTCTTCAACGTCAACACGATCTAGACCATGGTAACCCATGATTTTTAAGATACGGCCGTTACGCGTCTTACCATCTTTATCGATCACAGTCACTTGCGTATTTAATTTCACTGAACCGCGCTGGATACGACCAACACCGATCACACCAACGAAGCTGTTATAGTCAAGTGAAGAAATCTGCATTTGGAATGGACCATCAACATCAACTGCTGGTGGCTCAACGATATCAACGATTGTTTGGAACAACGGTGTCATATCTTCAGCAAGTTCTTCTGGAGAAGGACCAGCAACACCACGAAGACCTGAAGCATAAACGATCGGGAAGTCTAACTGTTCGTCAGTACCACCAAGATTATCAAACAGATCAAAAACTTGATCGATCACCCAGTCACAACGTGCACTTGGCTTGTCGACTTTGTTGATAATCACGATTGGTTTCAAACCACGTGCAAAGGCTTTTTGTGTTACGAAGCGTGTTTGTGGCATTGGACCTTCTTGTGCGTCCACAAGTAGCAATACACAGTCTACCATCGATAATACACGTTCTACTTCACCACCGAAGTCGGCGTGCCCCGGGGTGTCGACGATGTTAATGCGGTATTCAGTATTAGTACGTTCATCTAACCATTTGATTGCAGTGTTTTTTGCAAGAATGGTAATACCACGTTCACTTTCAATAGCGCCTGAATCCATGACACGCTCAATCTCGCCCGCTCGTTCACCGAGTGCACCTGATTGTTGTAAAAGTTTGTCTACAAGAGTTGTTTTACCGTGGTCAACGTGCGCAATAATGGCAATGTTGCGGAGAGTTTTAATATCTGACATGTAAATTCGATACGCTTTAAACTTTAAATTTGAGGGCAAATTATACAGAAAAAACTAAACTTTTAGTAGTGACAGTTTATTGACAGTTACAAGTTTTTTTGACTATTCGTCCTTTTTTTCGTTTGTAAACTCCTGTAACTCGATTAGAATAACGCCAAATTGCTGTTGTACCTTTCTTACATGTCTGATTTACAAAACTCTCCCAAACAACAAGATCGTCTTGATTTGGTCTACGGATTAAACGATCGCCCCAAACCATTTATCGCTTTTCTCGCTGCCCTGCAACATTTACTTGCGATTATTGTCCCGATTGTCACCCCTGGTCTTTTGATCTGTCTTGCTTTAGGCGTTTCAAAAGAAGACACCAACATGATTCTTTCCATGTCTTTGGTAATCTCCGGGATTGCAACCTTTTTACAATGTAAAAAAGTTGGCCCTTTGGGCGCGGGTCTTTTAATTGTACAAGGCACCAGTTTTAACTTTATTGGTCCGATTATCGGCATTGGTTCAGCCATGGTCGCAGCAGGTACCCCTGTTGAAGCAGTGATGGCTTCTATTTTTGGTGTAGTAATTGCCGGCTCATTTATTGAAATGGGTGTATCACGTATTTTACCTTGGGTAAAACAACTGATCACTCCCCTTGTTACAGGTATTGTCGTCCTGCTGATTGGTTTGACCTTAATTAAGGAAGGTTTAATCAGTATGGGGGGCGGTTATCAGGCCATGGGCGATAAAACCTTTGCCAACGCCGATAACCTGATCATGTCATGTACGGTACTGGCGATTATTATTGTCCTGAACCGTGTCCGTATTACCTGGATCAAAAGCTCCGCCATTCTGATTGCCCTGATTATTGGTTATGCTCTTGCCGGCTTTATGGGCCATCTTGATTTTTCAGGCATGAAAGATGCGCCAATGGTTCAGATTCCAACACCGATGCATTTTGGTTTAAGCTTCTCTTGGAGCTTGTTTATTCCAATGGCCTTTATTTATCTGGTCACATCTTTAGAAGCGATTGGTGACATTACCGCAACTTCAAAGATTTCCAATCAGCCAGTCGATGGTCCAGTATGGATGGAGCGTATTAAAGGCGGTGTGCTGGTGAATGGTGCCAACTCTTTGCTCGCCGGCTTATTCAATACTTTCCCAAGTTCGGTATTTGCACAAAATAATGGCGTCATTCAGCTTACTGGTGTTGCAAGCCGTTATGTCGGCATCTGGATTGCAGCATTACTGGTGATTTTGGGCTTGTTACCTGCAGTTGCTGGCGTGATTCAAGCAGTTCCTCAAGCCGTGCTTGGCGGTGCAGTCATGGTGATGTTTGGTGCTGTGGCGGCTTCTGGTATTAATATCTTGTCAGGGATTCATCTTGACCGTCGTGCCCTGTTAATTATTGCCATTTCACTGGCACTCGGTTTGGGGGTTGCACAAGTCCCACAAATTTTGGAACATCTTCCTGAATTATTCCGTAACATCTTCAGTTCCGGTGTGGCGACTGGTGGTATTGCAGCATTGCTTTTAAATATTATTCTTCCTGAATCGAAGCAATAATTTCATTTCAGCATCAACTCTGCCCAGCATTGTCTGGGCAGAGTTTTTCAATGGCGAGATAAAAAATGGATCCAAGAAGTGAAGTTGTCATTCGACAGCATGAATACCTTTCTGGACGTGTGCTTTTAGTCAATGCACCGACTGATGATTTACTTTCCAATCTAGAGAAAGACATCAGCCCTTGTTTGTGGACATGGAATTATAATGAATTTCAATATTTTCAGTCACAACAGGCCGCTGTACATTTTGGGGTAGAGCTTCCTGAAGGCAGTTTTGACCAGGCCATTATCTTTGTACCGAAGTCCAAAGAACTGTTAAATTATGTCCTGCATAATGTCGTCAGCCGTCTAGGTTTAGGGGCTTCCATCTTCCTGGTGGGTGAGAAAAAAGGCGGCGTTGAACGCGCAGCCAAACAGCTACAGCCTTATGGTAAAGCCTTTAAACTGGACAGTGCACGTCATTGCCAGCTCTGGCAAGTCAAGATTGAATCGACGGTTAAAGAAAAGACTTTGGCAAATTGGGCCCAAGAATATACGGTAGCAACACCAAAAGGTGATCTCACTATTTGTGCCCTGCCCGGCGTATTCAGCCAAAATCGTTTAGATGTCGGCACAGCAGTATTCTTACCGTTTTTATCACAGGTCACTTCAGGTAAAATTGCCGACTTTGGCTGTGGTGCCGGTATTATCAGTGCTTATCTGGCCAAACTGAATCCTAAAAACCGCATTTTTGCCCTGGATGTTGATGCTTTTGCATTGGCCTCTACCCGCATGACTTTTGAAAAAAATGACCTTTCTCCCGAACAGCTTGAAATTACTGCTGTGACGGGTATTGAAGATGCGCCTCTTTTCTTGCATGCCATCGTCAGCAATCCGCCTTTCCATCAAGGTATTCAGACCAATTATGATGCCAGTGAAAGCTTGTGCAAAACTTCACGCCGTCATTTGAAATCGGGTGGTGAACTCTGGATTGTGGCAAACCGCTTTTTAAATTATCCATTACTCATTGAACAAAGCTTTGGCAAATGTACAACCAAAGCCGATCAACAAGGCTTTAAAGTGCTGTTCACTAGCACCGAAAAGAAATCTTAAGGAACAACGATGAGCGAAACTCAATCTGCACATTTACAGCGTAAGCTGGGTGCACGTCATTTGAATATGATCGCCATTGGTGGTTCTATCGGCACAGGCTTATTCCTGGCTTCTGGTGCAACCATTGCCAATGCTGGTCCAGGCGGTGCTTTATTGGCTTACTGCCTGATTGGAATCATGATTTATTTCCTGATGACCAGTCTGGGCGAGCTTGCGACCCATAACCCGACCTCAGGTGCTTTCTTTACCTACGGTACAAAATATGTAGAAGGCGGTTTTGGCTTTGCTTTGGGCTGGAACTATTGGTACAACTGGGCCATTACGGTTGCTTTTGAACTGGTTGCTGTCCAGTTTATTATGAAATTCTGGTTTCCTGATATTCCCGGATTTTACTGGAGTGCCATTTTTCTGAGCGTGATTTTTGCCATTAACTCACTCTCTGTAAAAGGCTTTGGTGAAAGTGAGTTTTTGTTCTCCCTGGTTAAAGTCATTGCCATTATTGTCTTTATTATTATTGGTATTGCCATGATTGCAAAAATCATGCTGACACCAAATATGGTGACCTTTGCTAACTGGACCAAAGGTGATGCACCTTTTGTTGGTGGTTTGCAGGCAATGATTGGTGTCGCCATGATTGCCGGATTCTCCTTTCAGGGCACAGAGATGGTGGGTGTGGCTGCGGGTGAATCGAAAGATCCTAAAAAGACCATTCCAGTAGCCATCAAGCAAATTTTCTGGCGTATTTTATTATTCTATGTGGTGTGCATTTTCATCATTGGTACGCTAGTGGCCTATGATGATCCACGCCTTTTACAGGCAGCTGCAAGTGAAAACATTACCCTTTCACCTTTTACCTTATTGTATGAAAAAGTCGGTTTTGCTTTCGCCGCAGGTTTAATGAATGCCGTAATCTTAACTGCGATCCTGTCCGCAGGTAACTCAGGCATGTATTCATCCACCCGTATGCTGTTTGACATGGCACGCAAAGGCAGTGCACCAAAAATCTTTGGTAAACTGGATTCGCGTGGTGTACCCATGAATGCACTGTATGCCACCACAGCAATTGCCGCACTTTGCTTCCTCACCACTTTTATTGGGGAACAACAAGTGTTTAACTGGTTGCTGAATATGTCGGGAATGTGCGGATTCATCGTATGGTTGGGTATTGCCATTTCACACTACCGTTTCCGTAAAGGTTATTTGGCACAAGGTTATAAACTGGAAGATTTAGCGTATAAAGCCAAGTTTTTCCCATTTGCACCTTGGTTTGCATTTATTCTTTGTACGATTGTCGTACTCGGACAGAACTATCAAGCCTTTATTACGGGTGATTGGCTCGGTGTATTGTCCACCTATATCAGTATTCCATTATTTCTAGTAATCTGGCTGGGTTATAAATGGAAAAACAAAACCAAGTTGGTTTCTTATCAAGATATGGATGTTAAACAGATGAATCCTGATCAGGACTAAATCGGGTAGTTAAATAAAAAAACAGCCTAAAGGCTGTTTTTTTATTTAACTTATATCAATGATGTGACAGAAATTCTTTCAAAGCAAAACTGACTTCATTTTTATGAGTGGTACACAACCCGTGCGGTGCTCCCTTAATTTGCTCTTCCACACCCTGTTTTAAAAGTTTGACGGTCTGCTGACTGCAAATTCCTGGCGGAACAATGTCATCTGCTGTTCCATAAAGCACCAAGGTCGGTACTGTAATCTGGGTTAAATCGTCACGTAAATCGGTTTCTGAAAATGCATGGATACAATCATAATGCGCCTTGATTGAACCCTGCATTGCAATACGCCAGAAATTTTGTATTATCCCTTCCGAAGTTTTATTTAACAGCTTGTCATATCCATAAAATGCTTTAGCAAAATCCAGATAAAAATCGGCCCGGTTAGCGAGTAAATTTGCACGCATCTCATCAAACACGTCCGAATCTACACCGTCTGGATAATCATCTCGTTTAATCATGAGTGGAGTTACGGCTGCAATAAGTGCAAGTTTAGTGACTTTATGCTGACCATATTTTGCCGTATAACGGGTCACGACTGCCCCACCGGTAGAATGTCCGACTAAAGCGAACTCGGTTAATCCAAGATGCTCAATGAGTTGATGCATATCTTGTGCATATTGATCAATGTTATGTCCAGCCCAAGGCTGACTCGAGCGTCCATGACCACGTCGATCAAATGCAATCACCCGATAGCCATGTTCTGCAAGAAATAACATCTGGTCTTCAAAAGCATCACTGGAAAGAGGCCATCCATGGGAAAAGACCACAACCGGCCCCTCTCCCCAGTCCTTATAATAAATCGAGGTTCCATCTGTTGTCGTTAACATCTGTGCCATTTTTTCACCCTCTTTTTATTGTATATAGGTGTTTATTAGAACAAGATCGAAATGAAACAGTGTATTAAACAAGTTATGCTTATGTAGCGAACATAAAAAAGCAGCCCTAAGGCTGCTTTTTTTAGATTAGATCAATAATTAATTATTGAGCTTGAGCAGGTTCTGCAACAACAGTACGGCTACCAGAAATAGTCGCGAATACACGACGGTTCATAGCACGGCCTTCTTTAGTGTTGTTGTCAGCAATCGGTTGATCCCAAGCGAAACCTTGAGTAGACAAACGAGCTGGATCTACATTGTATTCATTTACAAGTGAAGATTTAACAGAGTTAGCACGAGCTAAAGATAAACGTTCGTTCAATGCACGTGGACCAGTGTTATCTGTGTGACCTTCGATGCGAGCAGTAGCGTTTGGATATTCAACTAACTTCTCGGCAACTTTAGCGATTTCTGGTTTGTATTGGTCTTTGATGTTTGATTTGTTTGTATCAAAGAACACACGAAGTTCCATGTTAAGGTCTTCAGTCAACTCTTGTGGAGCTGGTTGAACTGGAGCTACAGGCTCAACTGGAGCAACTTCAACTACAGGAGCAGCAGGTTTCAAGTGACCGCCAAGAACTACGTTAAGGCCAGCTAAAGCTGTATAGTTCCAGAAATCTTCATCGATGTTATAAGTAGCACGAGCTTCAGTACGTAGAGATAAAGCATCGTTTAAGCGCCAGAAAGCACCTAGACCTGCGTTACCTAAAGTACCTTCTTCAGACTCACCATCTGCAATTGAACCTGCAGCTTTATATTTGTAATGACCAGCACCTAAAAGTACATATGGCTTGATTTTGCTGTCATAGTTTTTAGTGATCAAATCAGAAGTAGCATAGAAGTTACCATTGATTTGAGTCTGCTTATATTCTGCACCTGCAGGTACGCCAAGGCCTTCTACATCACCTTTCACTTGGTTATATTCAGCTTCAAAACCTAACCATGGAGTAAGTTCTACACCCAATGCAGCTCCAACGAATAAATCGTCTTGTAGCTCACCATCAGTAGAGTCCATCAAGTGGTCTTTAGCACCATTGTTGTGTTGAGTGTCTTGGAAAGTATAACCAAGCATTAATGGAGTAACAGTTACGCCTGCGTTTGCAGCTGCTAAAGGAGCAGCTACGAGCATTGCCAATGCAATACGACTCATTTTCATGGATTTATCCTCCAGAGATAACAATTGTTGTTCAAGCTCAAGCCTAGAATTTGGCTATTTCTGAGATAGGCTTTCTTATACCCCAGTTTTATTCTTAAGCTATTCACAGTGAATCATACAAACACTTTATTTTTTTTCCAAGTGCTTGATAACTTTAATCAAGTAAATTATTGACAAAATTACTTACAATTTCCGTTGTAATTCGGTAATTTTTTACTCAATTTATTCTTATGAATAGCTTATTGTCACTTGCAAATTATTTTAACAGCTTTCTTAAAAGTTGAGTAATAAATATTACCCGCAAAAAAACAATTAAAAAACAAAACACTAATAACACAAATAATTAAAAAAAATATATTACAGGATCACTTTAAATGCTTTTTCAAAACAAAAATGGTTTCACGTTAGTTGAGCTCATCGTTACTTTGGCTATTTTTGCCATTCTGGCGACCATTGCTTTACCTTATTTTCAAGACATAAAAGCCAAACAGGAAGTCAATACCACTACCAATAAACTGATTTCAACGATTCAATTAGCTAAATCGCATGCATCTATTTATCATAGCAATGTGGTGATATGTCCAAGTCAAAATAAAGTGAATTGTCAAACAAACCAATGGACTACCGGTTTACTGGTTTTTCTCGACAGCAATAAAAATAGGCAAATTGATACGAGTGAAAAAATTATTTATACAGAATCTACCGATTTAAAATATGGGCACTTAGACTGGAAAGGAACTTTGAATGTTCCCAGCTTAACTTTTCAAGCGGAAAATGGCTTGCCCATAGGTTCAAATGGCAGTTTTTATTACTGTTCAATAGTTTCTGATCATCACCAGAAACTGGTTCTGAGTGCGATGGGACATATGCGGATAGAAAACCTATCGAGCTGCTAAAAGACTTATCAGTCTAAAGACATCCTACAATCTTTGTTTATTCCAGCTCATTTTTCAATATACTGCTTAAGCTTGGAAAGTAATTCCCTAAAAAAATCAATCTCGGAGAAAGAACAATGACAGACATCGTAATCGTAAATGGGGCACGTACTGCAATGGGCGGCTTCCAAGGTAGCTTGGCCAGTGTAACAGCCCCAGAACTTGGAGCAGCATGTATCAAAGAAGCGATTGCACGTGCTGGATTACAAGCAACCGATGTCGAAGAAGTCATTATGGGCTGCGTGTTGCCTGCCGGCTTAAAACAAGGACCAGCTCGCCAGGCAATGCGTCAAGCTGGACTACCCGATTCAACTGGCGCAATCACCATCAATAAGCTGTGTGGTTCTGGCATGAAAGCCGTGATGCAAGCGGCTGATATGATTAAAGCCGGCTCTGCTGAAATTGTGGTTGCAGGCGGTATGGAATCCATGACTAATGCACCTTATGTATTGCCTAAGGCACGTGGTGGTTTGCGCATGGGTCATGGTGAAATTAAAGACCATATGTTCTTGGATGGTCTTGAAGATGCAGAAACAGGCCGTTTAATGGGTTCATTTGCACAAGACATGGCAAATACCCGTGGCTATACGCGTGAACAAATGGATGACTTTGCGATTCGCTCTTTAGAACGTGCACAAAAAGCCGTGAATGAAGGTTACTTTGCCGATGAAATCGTGCCTGTAACCGTATCGAGCCGCAAAGGCGATATAGTGGTTGATAAAGATGAACAACCGTTCAATGCCAATATTGCAAAAATTCCAGCACTTCGCCCTGCATTTGCCAAAGACGGCACCATTACTGCAGCGAATGCCAGCTCGATTTCAGACGGTGCATCTGCATTGGTATTAACATCGGCGGATAATGCAGCAGCAAAAGGTTTAAAACCTCTGGCTAAAATTGTGGCCTATGCTACAAATTCTCAACATCCATCTGAGTTCACCATTGCTCCGGTCGGTGCCATTCAGAAAGTTTTAAATAAAACCGGTTGGGATGCTCAAGACGTCGATCTTTGGGAGATTAACGAAGCTTTTGCCATGGTGACCATGTGTCCAATGGATGACTTCAAACTTGATCCAGCTAAGGTCAACATCAATGGTGGTGCTTGTGCCCTTGGTCATCCGGTTGGCTCTAGCGGTTCGCGTATTATCTTGACGCTCATTCATGCTTTAAAACGTACTGGTGGTAAAAAAGGGATTGCTACCCTGTGTATTGGTGGTGGTGAAGCAACTGCTGTAGCGATTGAGCTTTTGTAAAAAATTTCCCTTCGTTAAAGAGAAAATCAAGTATATTCCCCCTCTCTCTAACTCTCTCCCTTAGGGAGAGAGTTAGAGAGAGAAGATAAAAAAATCCCTCTGTTGAGGGATTTTTTATGCTTACACTTTTTTATATTTTCATCATCTAAATTTAAGCTTAAGCCTGCTAGATTAGAAGCATCAAAACAACAACAAAGGCTTTTCATGCAACTTAATCATTATCTTAATTTCCAAGGCGAAACCGAAGCAGCATTTAACTTTTATAAATCTGTTTTTGGTGGCGAGTTTTCCAATCTGACCCGTTATGGTGAATTGCCAGCGCAAGAAGGTGTCACGCTATCTGAGGCAGATAAAAATCTTATTCTGCATGTATCCTTACCGATTAATGCATTTACGGAATTGATGGGATCTGATGCCAATGATCAATTCTGTGCGCAGACCAATAGCATTTTCACGCCAGGTAATAATCACTATATTTCAATTAATCTGAATGCCCATGAGCAGGCAGAAGCACAACGCTTATTTGATGCTTTATCTGTGAATGGACAAATAGAAATGCCTTTAGAAAAGACATTTTGGGGAGCGCTCTATGGCACATTTACCGATCAGTTTGGGATTAAATGGATGGTCAATTGCCAATTAGAAGCCATGTAATCACGGTTTTTTATTTAAACATGCATAAAAAAGCCGGAATCAATCCGGCTTTTTAACATTTGCTTAAAACAATCAAGCACCTGTTTGATAATGTGCTTTTGGCACTGCAGTTGAAGCTTGATAAGGATTGGTGAAATCACCCAAACCTGCAGCAGCTTCAGCAATATCTTTACCTTCTTTAATCACGAAAGTATCGAAACCTGAGCGCTTCATATAGTTCAACACGTCTTTAAATACATCACCAGTAGCCCGTAACTCACCTGCAAAACCTTGACGACGTAACAATGCAGCGAATGAATAGCCACGACCATCGTTAAAGCCTGCAAATTCGATAAAGATTGCATCTAACTGGTCAAGCGGAAACTCATGCGTTTCAGGAGAGGCATCTACAGTAATGTAAAGTGCTTTTTTACCTGAAATATTGGCAATCTGGTCTAACTGTTCAACCGTTAAAACCACGTCACCCTGTGGTAATACGTCATCTTCACCAATTAATTGATACGTATTGTCTGCAATCGTGCCATCTTTAGAGAGCACTTGTAGTGCGGTATTAAGCATATGCACGCTCCTTAAATGGTTGAATGCCAACACGGCGGTAAGTATCAATAAACTCTTCACCGTCATTTCGAAGGTCAAGATAGGTATTTAGAATTTCTTCCACTACATCTGGAATACGGTCTGCTGCAAATGATGGCCCAAGGATGTCACCAATTGAAGCATCGTGGTCGGCATTACCACCAAGCGTGATTTGGTAGAACTCTGCACCTTTTTTGTCTACACCCAAAATACCGATATTACCAACATGGTGGTGACCACAGGCATTCATACAACCTGAAATGTTGAGATCCAGTTTACCTAAGTTGTAAATAGTATCCAGATCATCAAAACGGCGTGAAATCGCTTCAGAAATTGGAATGGATTTCGCATTCGCCAATGAACAGAAATCACCGCCCGGGCAGCAGATGATGTCAGTAATGAAACCAATATGCGCACGAGCCAGATTGTGCTGATCAAGGATCTGCCATAATTCAAACAGGTCTTTTTGCGGTACATCGACCAAGGCAATGTTTTGTTCGTGGGTGGTACGGAACTCGCCGAAGGTGTACTTGTCTGCAAGATCTGCAATCAGGTTCATCTCTTCAACAGTCATATCACCAGGAGCAATACCGGCACGTTTCAGAGAAATCGTGACGATACGATAACCTTTTACTTTATGTGCATTGGTGTTGATGTTGAACCACTGCTTAAACTTCGGATGCGCAGCAAACTGCTCAGCAAAGTCTTCATCGGCATAATCTTGGTAAGCAAATGGCGTGAAATTCTCATCCATTTTCGCCAAGGTATCTGCATCGATTTTTAGAGTCTTGATGGTATGTGCAAATTCAGCTTCAACTTTTTCTGCAAATACGGCTGGTGTTAACGCTTTTACTAAAATCTTGATACGGGCTTTGTATTTGTTGTCACGACGACCATGCAAGTTATAGACACGCAGTACCGCTTCCAAATACGCAATCAAATCTTCACGTGGCAGGAAGTCACGGATAAAGCTACCAATCACCGGGGTACGACCCAAGCCACCACCGACTTTGATTTTATAGCCGATCTCACCTGCTTCATTACGCACGATGTATACACCAATGTCGTGGAATGACGTTGCCGCACGGTCAGTTTCTTCTAATGCAGAAACCGCAATTTTGAACTTACGTGGCAAGAAGGCAAATTCCGGGTGGAAAGTTGACCACTGACGGATCAATTCACAGGTCGGACGTGGATCTGCAATTTCACCGGCAACCACCCCGGCATACTGGTCAGTCGTGGTATTACGGATACAGTTACCAGAAGTCTGGATGGCATGCATTTGTACAGATGCCAGCTCTTGCAGCATGTCCGGTACATTTTCTAGTGCAGGCCAGTTAAACTGAATGTTTTGACGTGTTGATACGTGTGCATAACCACGGTCATAGTCTTGAGCCAATTGCGCAATTTTACGCAATTGTTTTGAATTCATCAGACCGTAAGGCACTGCAACACGCAACATTGGCGCATAACGTTGTACATAAAGGCCGTTTTGCAGACGAAGCGGACGATATTCATCTTCCGTCAATTTACCGGCTAAATAACGTTCCGTTTGGTCACGGAATTGTGCAACACGTTCATTGACCAGTTGCTGGTCAAAATCAGTATATAAATACATGGCGTACAGCTAGTAGTTTCTATTATAACGGCGGACAGCATAACGAGATTTGATCTATCAACAAAATGCGTTTTTTACATATTTCATAGCGATTTTATTGATAAGTGTGTCTAAGCTGCACGGATATACAGCCTTTCAGCCTTTTTTGATTCATTTTCCATGATATTGCTTATTTTATTTATTCCTTA
This sequence comes from Acinetobacter uliginosus, assembly GCF_044130295.1. NCBI lineage: Bacteria > Pseudomonadati > Pseudomonadota > Gammaproteobacteria > Moraxellales > Moraxellaceae > Acinetobacter > Acinetobacter uliginosus. The sequence continues at coordinate 52,458 of NZ_JBIQOC010000017.1, forward strand.
GCATTTATTTTCATAAAAAAGCCCGACGAATCGGACTTTTAAAATTTAACCGAATAAATAGGTAGCTTATTTTTTATCGGGTAAGGCATAAGCCACGATAGAGTCGCCCATTTTGGTGCCAAATGAACCATGACCACCGGCCATAATGACTACATATTGTTTACCATTGGCTTCATATGTCATTGGCGTTGCCTGACCACCCGCCGGTAGACGGCCTTTCCAAAGCTCATCACCATTGGTGACATTAATAGCACGGATATAATTGTCTTGGGTTGCACCCACAAACATCAAATTACCTGCAGTCGAGATTGGACCGCCCAGCATTGGCACCCCCATTTTAAATGGCGGTAATGGAATACCTGGCATACTGTCACGAATGGTACCGATCCGGCGTTTCCAGGCCACTTCATGGGTATTTAAATCGACACCCGCCACATAGCCCCAAGCCGGCTGTTTACATGGCAGTCCGAAGGGTGAAAGAAAGGCACTGATTTCTACCCCATAAGGCACACCGTACATGGGCTGAACACCTTGTTCAGTCCCCGCGCCTTTGGCTGTTTGCTTACGGTTCGGATCTTCAGGGATCAGTCTGGACACAAATGGCAAGCCAATCGGGTTCATTACTGCAATTTGACGGTCGGGGTTGACCGACATACCTCCCCATTCAAACACACCCAGGTTACCCGGGAACACCAGCGTGCCATTTTCAGAAGGTGGCGTATAAATGCCATCATAGTTTAATTTCTTGAACGCTACACGGCACATTAACTGGTCAAACATGGTGGCACCCCACATCTGCTTGTCGGTTAATTTTTCTTTAGGCGCCAAGTCAAAATCAGAGAATGGTTGAGTTGGGGAATAACGTTCGCCTTTGGTTTGTGGGCCGCGTTTTACCGTTTGCGGCACCGGCCTCTCTGTAATCGGAACGATTGCCTTACCCGTATGACGGTCCAGCACAAAAGCATTCCCTGTTTTCGTCAGCACATAGATTGCAGGAACAAGATTGCCAGATTTATCTTTAATGTCCGCTAAAGTCGGCTGCGCTGGTACATCCATATCCCATAAGTCATGATGGGTGGTTTGGAAATTCCAGACCAGCTTACCGGTAGATGCATTTAAAGCCAGCATGGAGTTGGCATAGCGTTCATCCAGTTCGATACGGTGCCCACCATAAATATCTGGCGTACCGACACCTGTAGGTACATAGACCATATCCAGTTTTGCATCATAGGCTAATGGTGCCCAGGCATTGGGGGAGTTATGAACAAATTTCTGGCCTGGTGCAGGAATGGCATTTGGATCTTCAGCACCAGTATCGAATACCCAAAGCAGTTCACCGCTATTGACGTCATAACCGCGGATCACACCAGATGGCTCTTCAGTCGAATAGTTATCGGTGGTTGAACCGCCAATAATAATGGTTGTACCTGTAACCACTGGCGGTGAGGTTGGAATATAACCGCCCGGGTATGGGAATGGCATGTCTTTTTGCAGATCGACTTCGCCATTTTTACCAAAGTCAGTACACGCCTTGCCCGTGTCGGCATTGATCGCGACAAGACGGCCATCATTCACCGGCAAAATCACTTTTTTAGGGCAATCGGCTGAAGCTGTTTTCTTGGCAGCCAGACTGGCTTCGAAGCCTGCCGTGTTATTGGCATCATAATAAGACACACCACGGCAAGTTAAATGTTGATAGGTATTATCAGCACGTAATTTAGGATCATAAGTCCATTTGGCTTGACCTGTTGCCGGATCAAGTGCAGTCAATTTCTGGTGAGTTGTACAAATGTACATATTGTCACCCACTTTAATCGGCGTGACCTGATTGGTGGTTTCACCCGAGTCATTTTCAGTTTTGAATTCACCAGTGTGATATTCCCAGGCCACTTGCAAGTATTTTACGTTTTCAGAATTAATTTGCCTTAACGGAGAATAGCGTAAACCGGACTGGGTCCGGCCATACGCAGGCCAGTCACCATCTTCAATCCCCGGAATAGGCTGTGATGTTGCAGGCTGTTTAGTGCTTAACTCGCCACGAATTTCCTGTGGATCATTAAATACCGAGTAAATCATCACGGCAATGGTGATGGCCAATGTGCCTGCAAGAACCAGTTTTGCCCCTTTGGGATGTTCAAATCCGCGAGTCACCGCAGGAATAAGTAATAAAAGACCAAATAGTCCTAAAATGTCGAGACGAGGTGCCAGCGCAAAGAAGTCAGAGCCCACTTCCCAAAGCCCCCACACCACAGTCCCTAATAGCAGCGCCGCGTAAATCAGCAGTGCCGAGCTTTTTAATTTGTGTAATAAAACTGCAGTAGCAATGAAGAATAGACCTGCGATGATGTAGTACCAAGACCCACCAAGCACTGCAAGATATATTCCTCCAATCAGCAGTACTAAACCGAAAATGATGGCCACAACAGCCAAAATCGTTTTTAGCCCTGAACCTGAAGATGGAGTACTCATATTGACCACCTATTTTTAGAATTCTTTTAAAGCTCATACCTAAAGTTAAATATGAGCACCTTTTTAATTTTTAGATTTTAAATATCTGGATTAAACCGATCTGCAAAAGAAAGTTGTGCTCCAAGCATCGAATGATAAAACCCAAGTACTTATCATCTAGAAACTAGACATCTAGAAACTAGACATCTAGAAACTAGACATCTAGAAACTAGACATCTAGAAACTAGAACGCTGTTTGTAACTTAATACCGCCAACCCAGGCATTCTCGCCATTTTTATATGCACCAACCTGATGGATATATTGAATATTTGGACGGATAGTGAGCCAGTTTGTTGCATGAATACCATAGTAAATTTCCGTATCGTATTCTTCGCTCTGTAGGCCACGGGCATCCACACTGTTATTGCGAATGTTCGCATCACTGACATCGTGATTGATCTTGATGCGGGCAATACCGATCGCAATCTCGTCCTGAGGATGAAAGTCCATTAAACCTTTATAAACCAGACCCATATTTTGCATGTCACTGACTTTGTTTGTGTCACGATCATGTACAGTTAAGTTTACAAAAGCACTCAGACCGCGAGATGAATCACCGTTATGTGCAGTCAGTTGCTGTTTGGCCACGACCCAAGCACCTTGTTTGTGCTCAGTTTGAGATGCTTCTTTTATTTCTGCAGCATCGGCGCTGCTGTAGTAATAACCTGCACGATATTCACCCGGAAGTTTTGCCGCGCCGAGTTTCGGTGTCCAAACCACTTCAGCAGGAATAATCGTACCATGAGAACCATCGGTACTTAAATTGAAGCCTTTGCCTCGTTCAAGGTTTTCAGGGTTATATTCATAGGCACCGACCTGGGCATAGACGTCAGGAGTGAAGTTATATTTCGCTCGGGCAGCCCATTGACTCACTGGCCAGTTGTACCACTGATCACCGACCCAGTTCCCCACTTGAGAACCACAAAGCGCCAGATTCTGGAAATCACAATCAAAACTGTTGAAATCTTCACCCTCACCAAAGCGCCCCACTTTGAGATCCAGTTTTTGTTCCAGGAATTTTTTCTTGATCCAGAAGTCCGTTAAACGCCAGGTTTGGCCACGGCCCCAGACTTCTTGTACCGAACTGAGATGACCATTTAAGGCAGCTGAACTATTCGACAGACTACGGCCATTACGCTCGGTCACGGTTATTTGCGCTTCAGTGTCTTGCCAGCCTAGAATTCTGTTTAAATCGAAGTGGACACCGATTGCAAACTGATCTGCGTATTCAGTGCCATCACTGGAATGATGGTCTGAGTCCAGTAAAGTCGCAATTTCACCGGTATAACCCAGACTGAAGTCATATCCTTTTTGTTGTAATGCTGTACGTTGACCATTCCAGTCACCGAACATCCACTGGCTTTGTGAATCAAATGCATTGCCTGCATTTGCGGTGTTTAATACAGCGCTGAGAGAGATCAGGCCCACACCGACACCGAACATGCTCCATAACTGCTTCACAGCCGCTCACCTTTATATTATTTTTTTCTAATACTGATGCTACTCCTGTTTTTTATTTAACATTGGGCGCAAATTGTGAATACATTGTTTTTCAATGTTAATGTTTTTAATCTATGTGAAAACTACCAGTTTCCGGCGCCTAAATGCTGTCCTATATATAAATATTCTGCCTGAGAGCGGGAAAATTTAATCGGACAGGCCAACTGGGTTTCCGTCTGCTTGCTGTCCGGAGCCAGCGGCACTTCAACTGCCCATTTTCGTTCTTGAGCCAAACGAGAATCCAAGGCTTCATCCAGAGTTAAAACAGGCTCTACACACACATCCTGATCGGCAAAGATCACTTGCCACTCTTGCCAAGTTTTCGATTGAATCTTTTCCTGAAGCGCCCGCTTGACGACTTGCTGATCTGCCGGGTCAAACGAAGCCCCTTTTTCACCAAGGATGGGAAGATCCAAAATGTGTGCCAAGCCCGACATAAACTGTGGCTCCAAACTCCCAATCGATAAATAACGGCCATCCTGAGTCTGGTAATAGTCATAAAAACTACCGCCATTTAAATACGACTGTTCGGGAAATTGTTTGGTATTTCCTGCCAATGTGGCAGCCGCTGCCATATTATTTAAAGTGGCTACACAATCGGTCATCGAAATATCAATATATTGTCCCAAACCGCTGTGCTCACGTTCCACCACAGCAGCCAAAATCCCAATGACCGCATGTAAGGAGCCTCCAGCCACATCGGCGACCTGTATACCTAATGCCGGTGGTCCACCCTCTTGCCGGCCACTATGTCCGGCAATTCCGGACAAGGCCAAATAATTTATATCGTGTCCGGCCTTATCTTTATAACTTCCGGTTTGTCCATAACCGGTAATGGAGCAATAAATCAGTCGAGGGTTCAATGCTGCAAGCGTGGCGTAGTCGAGACCCAGGCGCTGCATCACCCCCGGCCGAAACTGCTCGACCACAATATCGTATTCAGTAATCTTCTGTTTAATCAGTTCAATGTTGTGCGGATCTTTTAAATCCAGAGCAACTGACTGTTTATTACGGTTTAAATAACTGTGTGCCGTTGCCTGTCCATGGGCATAAGGCGGCAATAACCGAATCAGGTCTGGCCGTGTAGGTGATTCAATGTGGATCACTTCTGCACCGAGGTCTGCCAGATACAAAGTGGCAAATGGACCCGGGAGTAAAGTTGAAAAATCAAGTACTTTTAATCCTTTTAAAGCCGTAGTCATGTCCGTTTTTTCTCTTTTTATGTTGATTTTATATGCATATTAGAAATATAAAACTCATAAAACAATGTCATGTTCAGCCATTTACCTTGATCATTTCGGCAATTTAAGATGTAAATAGGGTGCAATAACTATTGTAAATTGCCACCCAAACAATTTTTAGCGTCATTTAGGTCAACTGCAAGTGAATATAAAAGAGAAAGAGACTGAAGGATTTAATATGAGTCGCGATACGATTAGTATCCACTTCGTCAATGCGGCTTTAACCGGCGTAAAACGTCTGGGCATGGATGTCGAAACTTTATTGTCACATGTCGGCATTGAAGCGGAATTATTACGTCAACCTAAAGCCCGTATTTCTCCGGAACAATATACCCGATTTATTCAAATGCTCTGGATGGTGACCCAGGACGAACATGTAGGCTTTGATATACAGCCACGTCGTCTGGGCACTTTTGCCATTATGTGTCAGTTGATTATTCATGCGAAAACGCTAGGAGATGCCTTAGAGCTTTCTTCCCAGTTTTATAAACTGTTTGGCGATGAATGGTCTGTGACTCTGGAACGTGACAAACACGAAGCTCGCCTGGTTCCGCTTATTCCTAAAAGCATGGATCCCGATCACTTCATTACCGAAAGCATGCTGATGATCTGGCACGGTCTGGCCTCTTGGCTCATCGAACGCCGTCTGCCACTCGAACGCGTTCATTTTGGCTACCCACGTCCTGCACATGCCGATGAATATGATGCCCTGTTCTTCGCACCGGTGATGCAATTCGATGCGCCACGTACCGAAATTACCTTTGCCGCAGACTATCTGGATCTTCCACTGCGTCAAAATGAAGAAACGCTGGAAGAATTCCTCAAAGCTGCACCTGCACAGTTGCTGGTTAAATTCAAAAACACCAACTCGCTGACTTCTCGTATCCGTGAAGTGTTAAAGAGCCAGATTGGTGAAGAAATGCCAACACTCAACGATGTGGCTTCGATGTTGTATCTTTCTCCACAAACTTTGCGTCGCCGTCTGGCTGCGGAAGGAAAAAGCTATCAGGGCGTGAAAGATGCCTTACGCCGTGATGCCGCCATTCACCTATTGCTGAATCCGGGTTTGACCCTCGAAGATGTCGCGCAGCAGGTCGGCTTTAGTGAAACCAGTACTTTCCATCGTGCCTTTAAAAAATGGACAGGGGTGACTCCAGGTTTATATCGCCAGTTGCACGGTTATCACTGATCACAACCGATCTTTTCAGTTTCTCTCTAAGCCCAAGTTTCGACTTGGGCTTTTTTATTGACCAAAAACATCATCTGATCTGACCTGATCCGTTCTCGTCATTGCACTTCGAAAATTAATCATTACACTCAAAAAAGTATAAAAATTTTAAAATCATAAAAGGGAAATGCCATGAGCGAGGCTTATATCATTGATGCCATTCGCACACCACGCGGAAAAGGAAAAAAGGATGGTTCACTGTATGAAGTGAAACCGATTACCCTACTCACCACATTACTCAATGAATTAAAAGACCGTCATCAACTCGATACTTCAAAGGTTGATGATATTGTCCTGGGCTGTGTCACGCCGATTGGCGACCAGGGTGCCGATATTGCCAAAACTGCAGCCATTGCTGCCGGATGGGACAATGATGTAGCTGGAGTACAGATCAACCGCTTCTGTGCCTCAGGTCTGGAAGCTGTGAATCTGGCTGCGCAAAAAGTCCGTTCAGGCTGGGAAGATATAGTGGTTGCTGGTGGCGTTGAATCTATGTCGCGCGTACCGATGGGTTCAGATGGCGGCCCTTGGGCACTGGACCCTGAAACCAATATGGCCTGCGACTTTATTCCGCAAGGCATTGGTGCCGACCTGATTGCCACCATTGATGGTTATACGCGCTCAGATGTGGATGCCTTTGCAGCAGACTCACAGAAAAAAGCGGCATCTGCACAAGCAAATGGCTATTTCGACAAATCAGTTGTGCCGGTAAAAGATAAAGCTGGTGTAGTGATTTTGGATAAAGATGAATTCATCAAGCCAACCACTACAGCAGAAAGCTTAGGCAAACTCAATCCAAGCTTTGCCATGATGGGACAGATGGGTTTTGATGCCAGTGCCCTGCAAAAATATCCAGAAGTGGGAGCAGTCAATCATGTACACCATGCGGGAAATTCATCAGGCATTGTCGATGGTGCAGCTGTTGTTCTGGTAGCATCCGAAAAAGCCGTGCAAGAACAGGGCTTAAAACCACGAGCCAAAGTGCTATCGACTGCACTTGTAGGTACCGACCCGACCATCATGTTGACCGGCCCGGCTCCAGCTGCACGTAAAGCCTTAGAAAAAGCCGGTTTGACGATTGATGATATAGACCTGTTCGAAGTGAATGAAGCCTTCGCTGCCGTGGTGATGCGTTTTATTACTGAGCTCAATGTTGATCCGGCCAAAGTCAATGTCAACGGTGGTGCAATTGCTCTGGGACATCCACTGGGTGCAACCGGCGCCATGATTTTGGGCACACTTTTGGATGAATTGGAACGTCAAGGTAAAAAACGTGGCCTTGCAACCCTGTGCGTCGGTGGCGGTATGGGCATCGCAACGATTATTGAATTGGTATAAGGAGAACAAAAATGAGCGCAATTCAATTTGAAAAAAATGCCGACAATATCATCATATTAACCTTAGATTCTCCCAACCAGTCTGCCAATACCATGAATGCAGATTTCCGCGATGCCTTAACAGCAACTGTAAAAAAGCTAAAAGCCGATGACCATATCGCAGGGATTATTTTCCGTTCCGCGAAAAAGACCTTCTTTGCCGGTGGTGACCTGGATGAGCTGATTCAAGCCACACCTGAACATGCCACTGAATTCTTCAACATGATTGAAGAGCTGAAAGCCCAGCTGCGTTATATCGAAACCCGCGGTATTCCTGTCGTTGCAGCCTTAAATGGCACAGCACTGGGTGGCGGTTGGGAACTGGCATTGTGCTGTCATCATCGTATTGCTCTGAATGATGCCAAAACCAAATTCGGCCTGCCTGAAGTGACTTTAGGCTTGTTGCCTGGCGGTGGCGGTATTGTACGCATGGTGCGCCTGCTCGGTCTGCAAAATGCATTTCCTTTGCTCATGGAAGGCAAGCAATTGGGTGTAGAAAAAGCCAAATCTTTAGGGCTGATTCACGACACAGCCGATTCTGAACAGGAGCTTTTAGACAAAGCCATTGCCTGGGTCAAAGCCAATCCGCAGTCTGCACAACCTTTCGATGTAAAAGGCTATAAAATTCCGGGGGGTACACCCTCGTCCCCTGCCGTGGCACAAATGCTGGCGATTGCGCCTGCCATGCTGCGTGACAAAACCAAAGGCTGCTACCCAGCGCCTGAAGCCATTATGGCGGCAGCGGTAGAAGGTGCTCAGGTTGATGTCGATACTGCTCTGACCATTGAATCACGTTACTTTACCTATCTGGCCACAGGTCAAATTTCCAAAAACATGATCGGCACCTTCTGGCATGGTTTGAATGCGATTAAGTCTGGTGCCAGCCGTCCAAAAGACATCGCCAAATGGAAAACGTCTAAAGTCGGCATTTTAGGTGCCGGCATGATGGGTGCAGGCATTGCTTATGCCACTGCATCTAAAGGCATTGCCGTAGTTCTAAAAGATATCTCTCTCGATGCGGCTGAAAAAGGCAAAGCCTATAGCCAAAAGCTTTTAGACAAGAAAGTCTCACAGAGTCATTTAAGCGCAGAGAAAAGAGATCGAATTTTAGCCGTTATTAAGACAACGGCGGATGCTGCGGACTTGCAAGGTTGCGACCTGATCATTGAAGCGGTATTTGAAAATCCCGAGCTGAAAGCCAAAGTCACGCAAGAAGCTGAACCCTATCTGGTCGATGGTGGCGTGATAGCATCCAACACCTCGACCTTGCCAATTACCGCTTTGGCACAGGCTTCTAAAAATGCGGCGAATTTTATTGGCCTGCATTTCTTTAGTCCGGTCGATAAAATGCAGCTGGTTGAAATCATCAAAGGGCAAAACACATCCAGTGAAACCTTGGCCAAAGCCTATGATTTTGTGCAGCAAATTGGCAAAACCCCGATTGTGGTGAATGACAGCCGCGGTTTCTTTACCAGTCGCGTGTTTGGCACCTTTGTTCAGGAAGGTCTGCGCCTGCTGGCCGAAGGTATACATCCAGCCCGTATTGAAATGGCTGCGCTGAAAGCCGGTATGCCTGTGGGTCCACTGGCCATTCAGGATGAAGTTTCGCTTACCCTTTCAGAGCATGTCGCGACTGAAACACGTAAAGCCCTGCAAGCCGAAGGCAAAGATCTGCCACGCTCAACTGCGGATGACGTGATTCAGACCATGATTCACGAATTTGACCGTAAAGGTAAGGCTGCTGGTGCAGGCTTCTATGACTATCCAAAAGGGGGTAAAAAGCAGCTTTGGGAGGGCCTGAAAAAATGGCAGAAAGATACGGATATTTCTGAACAGGAAATGATTGACCGTTTTCTGTTTGTGCAATCTCTGGATACTTTACGCTGTCTGGAAGAAGGTGTGCTGGAATCGACAGTCGATGGCAATGTCGGCTCGATTTTCGGAATTGGTTTTGCCCCGTGGACTGGAGGTGCTTTGCAATTTTTAAATCAATACGGTTTAGAAAAAGCCCTGCTGCGTGCCAATACCCTTGAAGCTAAATATGGCGTACGTTTTAAAGCACCGCAATTGCTCAAAGACAAGATTGCCCAAGGCGAAAAAATTTAAATCTTATTGTGCAAAAATATTGGGTGGTGTTTCAAAAAGTATGCTGACATTAAATGAAGCCATTATTGATGTAAAAAAAGGTTAAGTCGAAAGCTTTAAAATGGTTTTCAATCTTTTTTGAAAAAT
>NZ_JBIQOC010000170.1:0-2499 GCF_044130295.1 Acinetobacter uliginosus
ATGATTTCACCTTGAAAGTGCCGACCGTGGAAGGGATTCATCTGCTGTATCTCGAAATAAATAAGATATTTAGCTTATCATGTCAGCCTATTTGCAACAGTGCCACCCACAGTCCGTACATCAATTCCTAAAGCGATTGCCAGTAATGTGATCGCAATGATGCAGACAAGTGGAGAGGGGAGTAATTTTCCTAATTTGGGAACCAAAGGAAAGAGATAAATAATCGCCAGACCTAAAGCAACCAGAGCATATACATGCCAGGTCACATTAATCAGTTCTGGTAACTGAGCCATGAAAATTAAGATCGCTAACGCATTTACGAATCCAATAACTACAGATTTAGATACGAACCGCATTAACTTGGCGAGCTTTAAATAGCCTGCCAATATCTGAATCATGCCTGTCAGAATTGTTGCTGCCAGCAGATATTCAAGCCCATGCTCTTTGACCAATGTGACCATAAGCAGTGCCATAGCCCCTGTAGCAGCTGAAATCATTGCTGGACGACCACCTACGAAAGAAATCACGACAGCAATACAGAAGGATGCGTATAGACCGACTTTAGGATCTACACCTGCAATAATTGAAAATGCGATGGCTTCAGGGATGAGTGCAAGACCGACGACTAATCCGGCAAGTACATCCCCACGGATGTTAGAGAACCACTGTTCTCGGACATTAGATAACATAAACATAGCCTGTTTTTTAATTTTTCAGATAGGCCAGTGATGTGATATATACAACACACAAGCGACTACACCACATCACTAGACAGTGATGAGTTATTTACAGATTTAAGAGGGTAAATAAACTTAAGGTGGCGTAAGCGTCATAAGATGGAGGAACTTTTTAGAGTAAAAAATCAGGACAAGGGTAACAGCTAGGTACTTTTTTATAAAGCCTGGATGTTATACCAAGCTTTGTTTAATCGGTATTTTATGAAGCTTTTAGCTCCCCAAGTAATTGACCTATTTCCAAACGTGTATAGCCACGTTCTTTAAAGATCAAAACAATAGCCTGTTTATAATCTTCAGAAGTGGCCGTTTTATATTTATTAATTAATTGCAGCTCAGCATTAAGCTGAAGGTCATTTTTGATGGTCAATACTTCTGCAGAGACTTTATTAAAAATCTTGAAATTAAACATACAGGCACTCTTTATCAGTATTGTAGCGGCCCGACTACAACAAACACCTGTCTTAGCCTAGCTAGACACCCTTAGTAACAAGGATTACAAATTTTAAAAGGGTCTGCAAGTTTTTCTAAATGGGGAGTATAAATGATCTACTAATTTTTATAGGCTCATAAATAACTACCCCATAAAATTTAAGCTAAAAATTTAGTAATTTCTTCAGCTGTTGCTTTTGCTGTCCTTGAAACGCCCACTAAAGTTGCTGAACCAGGTCCAGTCCATTCACCATATCCCACTAACCACAGGTTAGGTTGTTTGACTGACCTTGTCCCTGTAACCAGTACCGTATTGTTTTCCTCTACGATCTCAAGTGGTTTTAAATGATCTAGAGCCGCTTTAAACCCAGTACACCAAATCACGGCATCGATCTGTTGAAAAGATCCATCCTCCCAAATCACGCCATCTTGCGTGAATGCTGTAAATGGTCGCTCACTATGCAGCACGCCACGTGCACGTGCATCTTTGACCGAATCAATCATGACAATATCGCCCAGGCCACCAATCGGCTGATCTACAGTACGACCTTCGAGTTGTGCCTTTAAACGCTCCGTAGCACGTAAAAACAAGATACGTCCATCAACATCATCAGCTAGAAATTGAGGAGGGATCGGGGTGATCCAAAGTGTATTGGCCACTTGAGAAACTTCAGCTAGAATTTGTGCGCCAGAATTTCCGCCACCCACAATCATGACGTTCTTATCTTTGAAGGTTTCTGCATTTTGGTAATGCGCGGAATGTAATTGTAGTCCTTTAAAATTCTCCTGACCTGAATAAGATGGGATATAAGGATGACTCCAAGTACCGGTTGCACTCACTACAGCTTTTGCTTTCCATGACTGTTCACCTGCATAGACGTTTAATATGTCTTCCTCAGCCTCAACACGATCAACGTGCACAGGACGGACAACCGGAAAATGATAACGTTGCTCATATTGCTGTATGTATTCAATCACTTCATGACGAGTCGGATAAGTTTGTTCTGTCCCTGGCATCATCCAGCCTGGTAAGGAACTCCAGCTATTCGGTGAAAACAGTCGCAAAGAATCCCAAGCATGTAGCCAGGCACCGCCTGCCTGCGGCTGTTCATCTAAAATGATAAAAGACAGACCATTGCGCTTTAAAAAGTAAGATGTAGCTAATGCTGCTTGCCCCCCACCAATGATGATCACGTCTGTTTCTGTTGTTATTGACATTTTTCTTTCCCATAACCTGAGTTCGATGAAATCCACTTAACCTTTTAGCATATTTTGGAAAGTTGGCTTATTGGGGTTCAAACAATAAGCCACTACAGCAGCCATGATATTCACC
>NZ_JBIQOC010000171.1:0-2494 GCF_044130295.1 Acinetobacter uliginosus
GATGAGCTGAGAGGTTCATGTCCGGTTCTGCGAGGGGCTAAGGGTGAAATTCCCTTGGTCTACTCACCCGTATATTCAAACTCATTCAGGCTGGGTATATACCGCCTTTATTATTGATGTGTTTTCACGAGCAATTGTTGGCTGGAAAGTATCTACACGGATGAATACAGATATGGTGCTCGATGCATTGGAGCAAGCATTGCATGATCGCGGCATGCCAAAGAATGTGATTCATCATTCCGACAGAGGTGTGCAATATCTTTCCATTCGCTATACCAATCGTTTAGAAGCAGCAAATTTACGAGCATCAGTCGGTACGACTGGTGATTCATACGATAATGCTTTGGCTGAAACGGTGAATGGCTTATACAAAACAGAGGTGATTGAATATTTAAAAGCAGATGGGCAAGGTTTAGCAGATGTACAACTTGCGACACTAAACTGGGTAGATTGGTTCAATAAAAAGCGTGTACACAGTGCACTGGGTTATGTATCGCCTTTTGAGTTTGAAGCAATGTACTATGATAAGATTAACCCGTTAGGTCAGGTGGCCTAACTTAAATAAAAAAGTCTCCCACAAACCCGGTACGGTTCAAACCTACAATGCAGTCCAACTTTAATAAGACTTTATTCGTTTCAGAATGATCTTACGCTTCCTATTCCATAAAGAAAAAATAAAATTATGTTTAGTAGCAGATTAAAATCGATTTTATCGTCTATTTTTCAATTATAAATTTTATATTTTGTTATATTATAACCTATGTAATGTCCATAAAAGTGTAGTGAAGTGCTCATGATGTTGGGAAGATTGCTGGGGTTATCAGCAATCTTGTTACAGATCGCTGTGTTCCTGCAGCCTTTATTACCAGAAAAACACAGTGTTTTTTCGGTATGTAAAACTGTTGCCGCAGCATTACATCTGGAAGTTACTAACGTTCTCCCACACCACAGCTTCGCAACATCACATCCGCATAGCAATCAAGCCAGCGGAGCAGACCAAAATCCTGCACATGTCTTCACACATGTGCAGGATCGGCATGAACATCAAGAGCGGGATGATGCACATACCGGTCATGACTGCCAGTTTTGCCTGGTGCACAGCTATACCCTACCGCTACTCGATACCAAACTCAGACTAGTACTGATCAGAACTCAGACCTTACTGCAGTTCTTCAGTACATTTGTCCCATATACGCTGTCCCTACCTGATCTGTGGTTCCTGATTCCTCAGGGTCGTGCTCCTCCTTTAACACTCATCCACTAAATCAGCAGATATGGTATTGCTGAGCAGTCTGCCGCAGTTTCCGATATGGCTGAAAATATTCATCTATCCAGAACATGTGAGCAGCTCACAATTAGCATCTTCAGTCACAGTGATCCTATCCGTAATAATGAATATGGCTTTTAATTTATCTGTATTCAAATTTATTTGAAATCCGGCTGTCACAGTCTCAATGACCTTTGGATTTTTCAAAGTGTTATTACAACTTTCTAGTATATCGATAAGGAGGAGACAATGATGAATCTACTTCAGCACGATCAGGCACATCTCCCAAAAAGTGATTTTAATAGCAGCTGTTGTCTGGATTTAGCACAACAAACTGTAAGGATCCGGCAAGCTCTCAATATTTCACAGACAGAACTAGCATCGAAACTGTGTATTTCCGCCCGTACCCTAGAAAGTTGGGAACGTGGAGTTCGTCATCCCTCAAGCTCAGCCCAAGCCTTGTTAAAACTCTTTATCAAGTCACCTCAGTTTGTTTTGGAAAATCTTGCTTGAATGGTATTAGCTATGTTTTTAAATAGTTTTTGTCACTACAAGTTTAACTTATGAATCATCATGAACCGATGCATACCTATAAAGAGCAGTAGTATCGGTTTGGTTTGGAGAAATCTTTATGGTAATTGTAATTACATCACAGAACCGACGTCATATTACTCCGCATGCCGGGAAATGCCGAAAATTCTGGAAATATGAGCTCAAAGATGGGAAAGTTATGGAAAAACAGCTCATTGAGGTGGAGAAAGAAGCATCATTTTCTCAGTCGGGTGAGGTACTAGAAAAACTGTTACCTATGGACATGTTCATAACCACAGGGATGGGTGACAGATTGCGAGAAAAACTCAAAAATATTGGTGTACATGTTATTGTGACGGATGAAATTGATCCTGATAATTTTATTAACAGTTTACTTTAACTCGCCTATGAATAAAATCTAAAACCATAGCTAAAGTTTCCATTAAAAGTTAGTGGGAACTTTAGCTAATAAAATACATCTTACTAACTGCTATTTAATCAAAAAATTAAATTGCCTAGGCTTAAAATAAGTTGACACGATATTTCATATAAATACCTGATGAATTTCATCAGGTGTTTTTGATTTGTAAAACAGAGGTGGATCAGGAAATTTGAACAACACCTATAAGTGATATTTTGCTCCCCAAATGATGTTATAAACATCAATATATGGAGTATTTTATGGCACGTAGACCA
>NZ_JBIQOC010000172.1:0-2336 GCF_044130295.1 Acinetobacter uliginosus
CCGTTTTGTCTGTGGAGGGAAGACGCAGTAAAGGTCGCCCTGCGAAGCAGAAAGCAAGCGAAATCCGTGAGGAAGTCGCCTAAGAGCCTTTGCTTTTAGAATCCCCCACTTGAGCTAGTCGAAAGTGGTGGGAGTATGTCAAGTCATTGCTCTTGATCAATTGTCCGATATAACCTGACAGATCCTATTAAAATAGTACACTGTCAGGATCAGCTTTGAGCAAGTACATATTTTAAATACTGCATGTGTGCTGACAGCAAAATGTTCTGCCCATAAAGTATCAGTGTATTGTTTTCCACCCAGCAAGATTCGCATTTTGCTGATTGTAACTGGACGATCAGGTAGAGGATGCTCTCAGTCGTTTTTTCCAGAGTTGTATCGTACGCGTGGTTTACGCCGTGCGCTTAAGTTGCTGTCGAACGATGATTTTCTATCTGGCTCACGGCATCATCGACACTTTGTGCATCATAACTCGAGCGGGGGAATAAAGGACTATTCACATACAATAAAGTTTCTGCGACTGAACGGCGTACGCGTGCCAACTTTAGCTTAATCCCCTCCTCTTGCAAATGCTCAGCCAACAATAACAATGCTTCAATACTGGTACTATCCAGGCTTGGGCATTCTTCAAGATTCAAAATCACATGCTGATAATTTTGCTCAGAAACCTTTTTTAGAATTGCATGACAGATTTTTTCTGCATTGGCAAAAAACAGGGGGTGATCAGGCCGTGCAATTAAAATAGCATCAGGTGCTACAGCTTCAGGAAAACGGTTGATATCAACAAAATCATGCCCGCCATTGAGACGTCCAAGCCAGGCAATTCGAGGAACAGAGTAGCTTTTCAATAACATTAAAATGCTCACCAGCACCGCAATCAGTAACCCATTGAGCACACCAAAAATAATCACTGCCCAAATTGCAATAATCGACAACAAGCGATCTTTATGCCAGATAAAATACTGTTTAAATGGGGCAAAACGAATATGTCCACTGACTGCATACATCACAATACCCGCCAAAACGGGTTCAGGAATATTGGCGATATACTTGCGAAAAAACAGTAAAAAAATCACCACGGCCAGCGCTGCTACCCAGGCTGATTTTTTGCTATTTGCCCCTGCAGATTCATTGGCTGAAGTCGCCGAATAACCTGCACCAACCGCCATTCCCTTAAACAGTCCTGAGCAGATATTGCTCATGCCCAATGCAATCAGGTCACGATTTGGCTGGATTGCATCATGGTATTTTAGGGCCGAGCTACGAATTGAAGTATAAGATTCTGCATAAATAATCAGTGCAACGGCCAGTGAAAGTTCTACCAGTTGCAACCAGCTATTCATACCCAACTGAGGCAAGTGAATACTCGGTAGAACCAACTCAAAATGCCCAACAGAACGGATTCCCCATGCGTGGGTATATCCCATCACATTGAAACTAATACCTAAAATAATCAGCAACAAGGCCACTGGAATAGTTTTATAGCGCTGGGTTAATTGCAAAGTGAAAAAGGTACAAAGTCCCATGATCAAAGCATGCCAGTTCCAGCTCGAATAGGCTTGTAGCATTTCCCACAACTGACGAAAAAAATTACTATGTTCAGGATGTACCTGTAATACTAAAGGAAGTTGCTTCAGCACAATGCTGAGTGCCAGGCCAAAAGAAAAACCCTTCAGTACAGGTTTTGCAATAAAATGTGTCACATCTCCAAGTTTAAATAACCCTGCGATCACCAGTAAAATTCCCGACAGAAATACCAGGGCATAGGCCAGACCTGCCCGTTCCGGCGAAGAAAACATGACTATGGTTGCCAGACCTGAACTCATGACTGCGGCAGAAGATGAGGTCGCAGAAACTATCGCAAAACGGCTATTCCCGATCAGACCATACAGCACTAAGCCCAGCACCAGTGCCACCAGACCACTTTGCGGTGGCAACCCGACCATATTGGAATAGGCGACCGCTTCAGGCAGCAGTAAACCTGCGATAGATAAACCTGCAATCACATCAAAAATAGGGAACTTTTTAGCAGCTGTCATAGACTAGTCAAATCTTGTATAGTCGGTGAGGGCATCTTCATGCTGCAGGTACACCGCACAAAGGTGGTGATCACCATCGGTGATAATTAATTGACGCCGTCCTAAATCACGTGCCACATGAAAATTGTGTTCATCAATCATCCGACAGCATAACAAATCAGTCAAATAAAAGTCTGTAAAAAAAGCGGTTTTAATTAACCTGAGTTCGATGAAATCCACTTAACCTTTTAGCATATTTTGGAAAGTTGGCTTATTGGGGTTCAAACAATAAGCCACTACAGCAGCCATGATATTCAC
>NZ_JBIQOC010000173.1:0-1551 GCF_044130295.1 Acinetobacter uliginosus
GGTCAGCCTCAGGGTGAAGTGTGTCTAATCAACAGGGTTTTCGGTCTCTAAGTACTTTTTAAAGGGAACATCATCGACTCAAATCTCTATTTGCAACAGTGCCGAATATTTTATGCAGCAGTGAGTTCCGTAATTTTCTTTTTCAACACTGATACTTGTACGGCTGAAGATCGAAAGCTATTTCTGCATCTGCATTGAAGGCTGTTAATACCTCGGCTTTTGGAGCTGTTTTTTTAGCCCCTATGATTAACCACGATTGTTTAACTAATATGAACAAAGTCGTGAAACATTGGTCAAAGAATAGGCGTGAAACATGAAAAATCATAAAAAAAGCCCAATCGGGTGTGATTGGGCTATAAACTAGAAACTACAGCATTGATTTCTAAGGAAAATTATAACACATTTCGTATAAGGTGTATTATGTTATTTTTAGAAAAACTTAACTTAAATAGATAAATCTAATATATTATCTTTCTCACAATTTCATAAATATCAATTATCTAATAAGCTTTAAATCCTCTTGCTAAGTCTGTATGCTGTTTTATCAGAAAGATACTATAGAGGGTAATATGCATAGTTTTTCTGTAAAAGAATTGGATCAGTTGATTGAAAATGATCTAAAGGAAAAGAAAAAATCTAGTAAGTTATTGATTGGATATAAACTATTTAATGATCTAATGAATGACCCTAAATTTTATGCAGAAGTGACAGATTCAGCCCTGAGTGCCACAAAACGAAAATATAAGAACCTCAAGATCAAGATTACGACGGATAAATATCAACTTCATTTTGAATAAAACATAAAAAAGAGAGCTAGCAGCTCTCTTTTTTATGATAGAAGTGTACTCACTAGTACACTTCTATCATATCCATTTTACATAATGGTCATTATGAATAGTTATTACAATTTCATTAATTATCATATAGATATATTTTTTTGACTTCGTATAAGGTGTATTATGTTTATTTTAGAAAAACTAATTGATTCTTGAAAGTAAACAGGCTTCCATTATCAGATATTAAGAGGTCTCAAATTCTTTCTGATAATAGATTAACTAATACTTTTAATTCATCTCGTAATTGATTTAAGTTATCAAACTCAATGTTCTTGGTAAGCTCTTTAGGAATCTTTTCTGCTTCAGCAGATAAGTCTCGCCCTTTATCTTTTAATGAAATAAGAACTCGTCTTTCATCATTAGGATCACGTGATCGATTAATTAGACCAGATGTCTCCATTCTTTTTAATAGTGGGGTTAATGTTCCACTATCAAGATGTAAAATTTGTCCAAGATCACCCACACTTACACATTCTTTTTCCCACAAAACCAACATCACTAAATATTGAGGATAAGTGAGTCCGAGAGGTGTAAGAAAAGGGCGATAAGCTTTTACGATTAAATTAGATGCAGCATAAATAGGAAAACATAGTTGCTCATCTAAGCAAAGCTGATTCTTGGACATAGCTTTTTATTTGGTATAGACAGTGGTAGACACCTGTATATTACCTCGAATAGCATTTGAATAAGGACATACTTGATGCGTTTGTTCCAC
>NZ_JBIQOC010000174.1:0-700 GCF_044130295.1 Acinetobacter uliginosus
CAAAGCTGATTCTTGGACATAGCTTTTTATTTGGTATAGACAGTGGTAGACACCTGTATATTACCTCGAATAGCATTGGAATAAGGACATACTTGATGCGTTTGTTCCACGATTTTCTCTGCATCAGCTTGTGAAATACCTGAAAGCGTGACATCTAAGTGTACTGTCAAGGCAAATCCACCATTGCCATTAGCAACCATTCCAACAGTACTCAGGACCTCTACATCGTTATCACGGATTTTATATTCTTTATTGCTACGAGTTACATGGATCACTGCATTTCCAAAGCATGCAGCATAGCCAGCTGCAAATAATTGTTCAGGATTCGTTGCATCACCTTTACCACCTAATTCTTTTGGCAAAGCCAATTTTAGTTCTAAGATACCATCTTCACTACGAATATTTCCTGAACGTCCACCGATTGCTTTAACCTGGGTAGAATAAAGATTACTCATTTTGATTACCTTTAAATAAATACATTGTGTGCAATATAATTACACACAATGTATTTATGTCAACTGTTTTTTATATTCCATTTAACATAATGGTTGTTATATGAAATGCAACTAAATTCAGTTGCATTTTTTAATTTCAGGGGACTATACTTAGTCGTAACTGAGTAGGGCTAAAATATGGGTAAAACGGAAAAGTTATTGGAAAAATTTGGAAATTCAAAAAATACGTTTCCATATAAAGATTT
>NZ_JBIQOC010000175.1:0-1103 GCF_044130295.1 Acinetobacter uliginosus
ACCGCATTGTGCTTACCTGTTCTGTAATAAACGTGGCCATCGCATGAAAGTGCTGGTACATGATGGACTGGGCATCTGGCTGTGTGCCCGGCGGCTGGAACAGGGAAAATTCCACTGGGCGCAGGTTCACCAGGGTGAAAGCATGGCGATCAGTCCGGAACAGTTACAGGCACTGATCCAGGGTTTACCTTGGCAGCGCATTGGACGACAGCAGGTGGTGACGATGCTCTAAACTAGGCTGGTCCATTCTGCTATTCTCCAAACGTTCTATTTCCTCTGCGTCATGACCTCAGGCATACTGCGGTCATGAAAATGATGCCTGATTTAAGCCAACTGACCCATGAACAACTGCTGGAATTTACCCAGCAGTTGGCAATGCAGCATCAACAACTCGCAGAAGATAAACAACAATTAGATACCAAAGTTCAGCATCTTGAAGTATCAAATCAACAATTAGGTACCAAAGTTCAGCATCTTGAAGTCACCAATCAACAATTAGATTCTAAAGTTCAGCATCTTTCCATTCTCACTCAAAAATACGAGCATGAACTGGCGCTGTTTAAACAGCACAAATTCGGCAGTAAAAACGAACATCTCACCGCAAAACAAATCCATCTGTGGGACGAAGCGGTTGAAGAGGATATCGCAGCAGTTGATCTGGAACTGGAGCGGCTGAATGCAGATAAAACCGATGCAGCGACAGAGAAAGCCACAGTCAACAAACCTAAACGTCGACTGCTGCCGGATCATCTACACACCATCCGTATTGAGCATGAACCTGCATCAACCCAATGCAGTTGTGGCTGCCAGTTACGTCGTATCGGCGAAGATATCAGTGAAAAACTGCATTTCAGACCAGCACAGTTCTATAAGGAACAGCATGTGCGTGGCAAATGGGTCTGTGATCAGTGTGACACCCTGACTCAGCAAGCGATGCCCGCCTATGTGATTGATAAAGGCATTGCTTCACCTGAACTGCTCAGCCATGTGCTGGTATCGAAGTATGCCGATCATTTGCCGCTGTACCGTCAGCGCCTGATCTATCTACGCGCAGGTGTTGATCTGTCCAGATCTACTTTATCTGACTGGATTGGTCGCTGCGG
>NZ_JBIQOC010000176.1:0-935 GCF_044130295.1 Acinetobacter uliginosus
TACGCGCAGGTGTTGATCTGTCCAGATCTACTTTATCTGACTGGATTGGTCGCTGCGGTGTGGAACTGGAACCTCTGGCCAATGCCTTAAAACAGGTGGTGCTGCAACAGCGGGTGATCCATGCCGATGAAACGCCGGTCACCATCATGCGGATGGGTGATGATGAGAAAAAACAGAAGAAAGGTTATGTCTGGGCCTATGCCACTACACAGTACAATCCAGTTCAAGCGGTGATCTATGACTTTCAGGATAGCCGTTCAGGTCAGCATGCTGAAGCGTTCCTGAATGGCTGGCAGGGCCATCTGGTCTGTGATGATTACAGTGGTTATAAAGCACGCTTTAAATCAGGCCAGGTCATTGAGGTGGGCTGCATGGCGCATGCACGTCGTAAATTCCATGAACTGCATGTGACTGGGAAAAGTCAGATCGCTGAACAGGCATTACTGATGATTCAGAAACTGTATGCGATAGAAGCAGAACTCAGGAAAAAGACCGATAGTACAGCAGAACACCGCCGCGAATACCGGCAACAGCACAGCCAACCGGTGATGCAACAACTGTATGAATGGCTCAACCAACATTATCTGACGGTGCCATCGAGTTCTCCAACCGCCAAGGCCATCAATTACAGTCTGAAGCGTTGGCCAGCCTTAAGCCGCTATCTGGATGATGGCAATCTACCCATTGACAATAACTGGGCAGAGAACTCAATGCGCCCCTGGGCCTTGGGACGAAAGAACTGGCTGTTTGCTGGCTCGCTGCGCAGTGGTCAACGAGCGGCCAATATCATGACTTTAATCCAGTCAGCAAAGCTGAATGGGCTGGATCCGTATGCCTATTTAAGTGATGTGCTGAAAAGGCTGCCGACGCATAAAGCGACCCAAATAGAAGAATTACTGCCACATCGCTGGAAATCCAACTCAAATTAAAAAATA
>NZ_JBIQOC010000177.1:0-1952 GCF_044130295.1 Acinetobacter uliginosus
ATGAGATGTAACTCATTGAAATGTGTCATCATATTCGTCGTCAGAAAACAAGTATTATGCCATTATTTCAATGAGTTATCTTTTTTTGTCGTGTACAAAGAATTTCTACCCAGAACAAGGATTACCCTTATCATCTCTATGACAAAAATCACTCAAAAAACGACCATTCATTTGTGCTGAAATTCACCATTAAACTTTCGGCCAAAAAGCATTCAAAATGCCCACAAAACCTGCTTTTTATCTTATAATTTAGCCCGCTAGCTAACAGCCCGCTCAAGAGATATTTGATATGACAACTATTATCAAGCAAGATGACTTGATCACATCGGTAAAAGATGCGCTTCAGTTTATTTCTTACTATCATCCACAAGACTTCATCCAAGCGATGAGCCGTGCCTATGATCGTGAAGAGAACAAAGCCGCAAAAGATGCTATTGCACAAATCTTAATTAACTCCCGTATGTGTGCAGAAGGCCACCGTCCTATCTGTCAAGATACCGGGATTGTGAACGTATTTCTTGAAGTGGGTTTAGACGTTAAATTTGATTTAACCATGAGCCTGGACGATGCAATCAATGAAGGTGTGCGTCAAGGTTACCTGGAAAGCTCTAACGTACTTCGCGCATCAGTTTTAGCTGATCCTGCATTTGGCCGTAAAAACACCAAAGACAACACGCCTGCAGTAATCCATTACAAACTCGTACCGGGCAACAAAGTCGATATTACTGTTGCTGCCAAGGGCGGTGGTTCAGAAAACAAATCTAAACTTGCCATGTTGAACCCATCTGATTCAATCGTGGACTGGGTACTGAAAACTGTTCCAACCATGGGTGCAGGCTGGTGTCCTCCAGGTATGCTCGGTATCGGTATTGGTGGTACTGCGGAAAAAGCCATGATGCTTGCCAAAGAAGCATTGATGGAAGAGATCAACATGGACGAATTACTTCGTCGTGGTCCACAAAGCAAAATGGAAGAACTCCGTATCGAGATCTTCGAAAAAGTAAATGCTTTAGGTATTGGCGCGCAAGGTCTTGGCGGTTTAACGACTGTTCTTGATATTAAAATCAAAGATTACCCATGTCACGCTGCGGGTAAACCGGTCGGTATGATTCCGAACTGTGCTGCAACTCGTCATGCACACTTCCAGTTAGACGGTAGCGGTGTTGCACATATTCAAGCACCTAAACTTGAAGACTATCCGGCTGTAACTTGGGATTCTTCATCTTCTAAACGTGTTGACCTGGACAATATCACACAAGAAGAAATGAACTCTTGGAAACCAGGCGATACTTTATTGCTTAACGGTACAATCTATACTGGTCGTGACGCTGCGCACAAACGTATGGTTGACATGTTGAATAACGGTGAAGAACTTCCTGTAGACCTTAAAGGCAAGTTCATTTATTACGTAGGCCCTGTCGATCCTGTAGGTGATGAAGTGGTTGGTCCTGCTGGTCCGACAACAGCTACACGTATGGACAAATTCACTCGTCAAGTGCTTGAAGCTACTGGCTTGTACGGCATGATTGGTAAAGCGGATCGTGGTCCGGCTGCTGTTGAAGCTATTAAAGACAACAAAGCGACTTACCTGATGGCCGTAGGTGGAGCTGCTTACCTGGTATCTAAAGCTGTTCGTGAAGCTGAAGTTGTCGCTTTTGCCGACTTGGGTATGGAAGCAATCTACAAATTCAAAGTTGAAGATATGCCTGTATCGGTTGCTGTTGATGTCAATGGTACGTCTATTCACGCAACTGCCCCTAAAATCTGGCAAGCAAAAATTGGGAAAATTCCAGTGGTTGACGCTGCTGCAAACTAATTTGCCAAAGCTAAAAAAGCACCCTAAGGGGCACTACTGTCCCATAGTTTGCTTTAAATAAAAAAACCTGAGTCTAAATAGTTAAAATATAAGTGCAAACAAACACTTTAACTATAAAGGACTCAGGTTTTGTCAC
>NZ_JBIQOC010000178.1:0-1888 GCF_044130295.1 Acinetobacter uliginosus
TGAACGCTATCGAAATAGACGGAAAAGATTCGGTTTACGCATTAACTTAATCGCTGCACTGGTAAACCGGATGAACTTGCAATAACGACTTTCGCAAGAGATCTAATAAAAACCATATTAATGCATCAATTTTTCAAAATTACTTATTTACATAAATTCCGATATAACAAAGGTAATAAAACAGAATCAAGTAAATGAGGTTTTAAATGGATTTTAATTGGTCTTATACATTAAGTTTATTCTCACATAAAAGCTTTTGGATCGCCACTTGGACAGTCATTGAACTCAGTGTCTTGGTCTGGGTGGTGGGTATTGTATTGGGCTTTGTTTTGGCGCTTGGTAAGCAGTCCAAATTTAAACCGTTGGCATGGTCAAGTGATCTCTATATCTGGTTCTTTAGAAGCTTGCCCCTGCTGGTATTACTGGTATTTGTCTATAACTTGCCGCAAATTTTCCCTGCATCGAGTATGGTTTTAGCTTCGCCATTTATTGCCGGTTTGATTGCTATGACCTTAAGTGAGGCGGCTTATATCGCAGAAATTCACCGTGGAGGTTTAACTTCTATTCATAAGGGGCAAGTCGAAGCGGGCAAAGCGCTCGGGATGAAATACTCTGGGATTCAACGTTTAATTGTGATTCCTCAAGCCTTCCGTGTGGCATTACCTGCCCTGGGCAATGAATATGTATCGATTGTAAAACTGACTTCACTGGTTTCCGTGATTTCACTGACTGAAATCCTGTTGGTTGGACAACGCCTGTATACCCAAAACTTCCTTGTTATGGAAACCATGTTGGCAGTCGCATTCTATTACGTATTGATTGTGACTGTGTTTGGTTGGCTGATTGGCTGGTTTGAACGTAAAATTGATATCACCAATCGTAAACCTGGATTGTTGGAAGCCAATGATCCACTTAACCAACTCCCTGCAGCATCAATCCGAGCACGTAAGGACGTAACGCATGAGCAAAAAGGTGAGTTTGCCCTCGAAGCCATTGATATTCATAAATCTTATGGCAACCAAGAAGTATTAAAAGGGATTGATCTGAAAGTTAAATGGGGTGAAGTGATTTCGATTATTGGTCCTTCCGGTTCAGGTAAAACCACATTTATTCGTACCCTGAATGGTTTGGAATCTCTGAATAAAGGCACAGTCAACTTACTTGGACAACCGTTCTTAAAAGATCAGGAACTTACAGAAGATTCGGCTGAATATAAAAAACAAATTGTCAATGTTGGCATGGTGTTCCAAAATTTTAACCTGTTCCCACATAAAACTATTCTTGAAAATGTCATGCTGGCACCCTTGTACCACAACATGGGTACGGTGCTAGATAGCAAAGTGACTGCTTTGGCGATGCTGGAAAAAGTCGGCATGAAACAGCATGCGAAAAAATATCCGCATCAACTTTCCGGTGGTCAACAGCAACGTGTAGCGATTGCTCGTGCCTTAGCCATGCAACCTTCAATTATCTTGTTTGATGAACCGACATCGGCACTTGATCCTGAGTTGGTCAATGAAGTGCTTAAAGTGATTGAAGAACTTGCAAGTGAAGGGTTAACCATGATTATTGTGACCCATGAAATGCGCTTTGCGTTTAAAGTGTCCGATCGAGTGGTATTCATGGAAGGCGGTCATGTGGTATTAAATGATGCTCCAGAAGAATTATTAAATTCTGATAATGAACGTTTGCAACGCTTTATTGCCAAAGAATAGAATATCAAGATTAACAGCAGCCATTTTATGGCTGCTTTTTTTATTTCAATTAAATATGATTAATTAAATAGATCTCTTGCGAAAGTCGTTATTGCAAGTTCATCCGGTTTACCAGTGCAGCGATTAAGTTAATGCGTAAACCGAATCTTTTCCGTCTATTTCGATAGCGTTCA
>NZ_JBIQOC010000018.1:0-58596 GCF_044130295.1 Acinetobacter uliginosus
TATTTTAAACTTTCTTTCTAAAACCCAATCTTAACACTTCGTGCTAAGTTGCTGTTTTATCAGAAGTTTTAATCTTCATCACCGCCGATGGATGTGCATTCTACAGCATTTCACCCTCAATGCAACACCCTTTTTTTAACTTTCCACGCCATAAGGACATTTTTCAGCCATTTTAGTATTTTTTCCTACATATTTTGATCAAATTTGTTTTAATACGCCTGTTCAAAGACCTGTTAATATATTCAATTACGTATTTTGCTTTAAGTACCAGCTTAATAGAGCTCTAGGATTTTTTATGCGTCACTTTCATTATATTTGGGCTAGCTTTTTATCTTTAGGGTTAATTTCTCCTGTATTTGCGCAGGATTTAGTTGCTCCTTCTGAAGCACAGAATACTTCAGAGCTAGAATCTGCTACAGCACAAACTCAATCTGCTCAACATACCAACTCCAGACTTGAAGTATTGAAAGAATTAAAAAACATTAAAGCCAAAGATTTGAAAGTGGATGCAAGTGCAACTCAACCTGAAAACCAGAAAGATCCATTACAGCCCTTAAATAGACAGATATTTGCTTTTAATGAGGTATTGGATCGCAATGTTGCCCGCCCTCTCGCCATTCAATATAAGGAAAAAGTACCGACTGAAGTGCGTGGCTCTTATCGCCAGTTTCGTAAAAATTTAGGCGAACCATGGAATGTGGTAAACCAGCTGATTCAAGGTCGTCCGCTGCGTGCCGCAGAATCTTTAGGACGCTTTACCATTAATACCCTCACCACCTTGGGCTTTGCTGATCCTGCTCGTCGTATCGGTTTATCTGCCGAAGAGGAAAACTTTGGCACGACACTGGGTTATTACGGCATTCCTTCCGGTCCTTATCTGGTGTTGCCTGTGTTTGGTCCAAGTACCTTCCGTGATAGTGTGGGGCTGGTTGTCGATGGTCAGGCCCGTCCCCAAAAGTATCTTTTAGAAGATCGTGAAGGACTGTACTGGAGTGAGCAAGTGCTACGCGGTATTGATGCACGTTCGCAACTTTTAGATATTGAAGATGTGTTGCAAGGTGACAAATATTCTGCAATTCGCGATATTTATTTACAGCGTAAAAACTTCTCGATTGCCGAAAAGAAAGGACTGGAACCTGAAACCCTGTTCATTGAAGATGACCAAGACAGCTCTCAAGATCAGGATCAACAGGACAATCCTGATCAATCCAGTGATGAAACCTCTGAAGATTATGCAAACACCACACAAGTCGCATTTATTTAATAGTAATATGATCAGCACAGCATCTTCCTTTGCTGATCATTAGATTGTTATAGTACAGCTCTCGATGTTATCAATTTAAGGATCATACAATTTCTTTATGTATTTCATTCAACCGACTCGCAATATTCCTTATTTAGATCAGGTACTCAGCGCACTTCCCGGTGTGCAAATGATTCACATAGACGATATTGATTTGTATGACCCAACCATCCTGGCAATTGCTGATGTACAGGACTATCTTATCCATCAGTGGTCACTTCCCACGATTGTGCTGGCGTTTGAAAATGAAGGTACAGCTTTAGCCCAAGCCTGGGAGCTTGGGGCTTTAGCCGGCTGGATCTGGAACAAGCTGCCACGTGATCCGGAAGATTCCTTACTGAAAATTGATGCTCAGTACAAGCGCAATCAGGATAGTCGCGACCTCCCTTCAGCCGCAGAATTACAAAAACGCTTACTCCCCAACCCTATAGAATTGATGAACTATAAAGTTGAAACCCTGTTTCAACCTTCTGCCTATCTGTCTGGTGACTGGTATGATTACTGGAAAATCAGCGATAAAGAGATCATGTTCTATCTGGCGGATGTTTCCGGACATGGCGTGACCAGCAGTCTACTCACCTCCTGGATGGCGGCTTTTCACGGGCGCTCTAAAACACCACGTGAATTGGTTAAAAAACTCAATGGCATGCTGGTGCAAGAAAATATTGAAAAGCACATCACCATGATTGCCGGAATTTTAAACCTGGAAACGCATCAACTGCGTTGGTCAAGTGCCGGGCATTATCCTCCCGCCATTATCTTTGAACCCAATCAGCCGCCTAAAATTTTAAATACCAGCAGTTTCCCTTTGGGACTCACTGAAGACCTGGAAGTTGAAGAGTTTGAATGCGTACTGAATCGTCATGCCCGGTTTATTATTTGTTCAGATGGTGCACTTGAACCATTTGATGGCGGACTCAATGAACAATTTGAAAAATTAGTCTTTCATTTGCAAAATCAATCATTCCAGGCCCCGGAACATGTGGCAGACGATATTGCCATCTTAAGTTTACGCCGAATGAATTAATCACATAATCAATACGTTAACTTTCAACTAAGCAATATACGACTGTTGGCTACTTGAGTCTATAGTGGCCCTATGTGATAATTTTAATATCCTTCTCTGCAAATGGCATTTATATGTCAACAGGTCATGTTGAATATGCAAGCTTGAATGGAACGCATATTTTTAAGCTTATTGGCGAAGTGCGTGCTCAATCTTGTATCAGTCTAGACAAACTTCTTAGTAAACTTGAACAGCAATCAAATGTCGTTGGGGCAATCGTAGATTTAACCCAAACTACATTTATTGACAGTACGGTTTTGGGTGTCCTTGCCAAGCTGGGTTTAAAGCTGAAGCAAACCCATCAAATTCAGGCCGTCATGTTATCTACCAATCCTGATATTACCACCTTGGCCAATAGCATGGGCCTGGGACAGGTTTTTGTGATTTTAAATTACTGCGGTGACCCGAAAGTTTGTACCCGCGAGTTAATTGAAGAGCACATTACCCATAATGCCATGTTAACCACTGTTTTAGATGCGCATAAAACCTTGATGAAGTTAAATGACAGTAACCAGAACATGTTTGAGCCTTTGGTGAAACAATTACAAAAAGAACAAGAGAGCCTAGAACAGGTCTCTCAACAAAACGTATAAAAATGATGATTTAGAGCTCACACCATGACTTTACTCTCTGTTGTACAAATGAATTCCCAAGATGATATTGAAGCGAATTTCATCGTGATCGAGTCATTGATACAACAAAGTAAAGCAGATGGGGCCGAGCTGATTGTTTTCCCGGAAAACTTTGTCTGTTTTGCCGCAGGAAAACAACGCGAGACTGCAGCGCAGTTCGAAAACCTACAGCAGCGTCTGGAAAAACTGGCACATCAATATCAAATCTGGATTGTAGCAGGAACACTTCCCTGCCCATTCCGCCCAGATGGTTCCATCATTAGTGATGGCCGTGTACGTACCGTCAGTTTATGTATTAGTCCTGAAGGGACTGAAGCACGTTATGACAAGATTCACCTGTTTGATGTACAAGTGGGTGATGTTGTGGGTGGCTATCAGGAATCTCGATTCTTTGAACCGGGTACTGATGTAGTGATTGCCAAAACCCCGTTTGGTAATATTGGCTTAATGGTGTGTTATGACTTGCGTTTTCCAGAACTGGCTTTAACCTTACGCAGTCAAGGTGCAAACATACTTACCGCACCATCAGCCTTTACCTACACTACCGGCCAAATGCACTGGCAATTACTGCTACAAGCCCGTGCGATAGACAGCCAATGCCAGGTTTTAGGTGCAGCTCAACAAGGCTGGCATGGTGAAAAACGCCAAACTTGGGGGCATGCAGGCGCTGCTAACTCACGCGGGCAGTTGTTGGCAATAGTAGAGAATGAAGGCACTCAACTAATTACCGTACCGTTTGATTTAGCCGAACAAACCAAAATCCGTGAGTCAATGCCTTTGATGCAGCACCGTCGTTTGCTGCAATTCTAAACTTAGATTTTTTAATACCCATAAAAAAGGTTGATCAACAAATACGATCAACCTTTTTAATTTTAAGTACAGTGCCACAAAGCTTTACAGATAGTTTTTACCATTACAGATGATCAGTCATGATCCCACTTATTCGGCAGCTTCATTGGTCACACGCAGTACTTCCTCCAAAGTGGTTTTTCCTGCCAGTACTTTACATAAACCATCATCGCGGATTGAACCGGACTGTTTACGCGCATAACTTTCCAGCTCATATTCCGCAGCATTGCCATGAATCAGACGGCGCATCGGCTCATCCACAGGGACAATTTCATAAATCGCTGTACGTCCCATAAAACCGCTATGCGAACAGTGATCACAACCTTTCGGTTTCGGTAACTTCAGTTCAGCTCCAACATCCAAATGCCTGAAAATTTCGGTTTCAAACGCATCTGCATCATGCCATGTGGCACAGCGTGAACATAAGGTTCGAACCAAACGCTGGGCAATCACTCCAATTAGGGAGCTGGCCAGCAAGAACGGTTCGATGCCCATATCTTTTAAACGGGTGACTGCACCAATTGCGGTATTGGTATGTAATGTCGATAAAACCAAGTGACCAGTTAAGGATGCTTGCACGGCAATTTCGGCGGTTTCCAGATCACGGATTTCCCCGACCATCACCACATCCGGGTCCTGACGCAGCATGGCTTTTAAAGCACGGGCAAAGGTCATGTCTACTTTACTGTTGACCTGAGTTTGTCCGATACCTTCCAGTTGATATTCAATTGGATCTTCAGCCGTCAGAATATTTTTTGAGCCATCATTCAGGTCAGACAAGGCTGCATATAAGGTGGTGGTTTTACCCGAACCGGTTGGTCCAGTCACCAGAATAATGCCGTGTGGACGATGTACCAGATGGGTTAAGCGTTCATAATCCGGTTGCATTAAACCCAGATGGGTCATATTCAGACGTCCGGCCTGCTTGTCCAGTAAACGCATGACCACCCGTTCACCATGTGATGAAGGCAGCGTCGAAACCCGCACATCCACTTCACGTCCAGCCAGTCTTAAAGACATACGGCCATCTTGTGGAATACGCTTTTCAGCAATATCCAGTTTGGCCATGACTTTAATCCGTGACACCAATAATGGTGCCAGTTCGCGGCGTGGCTGCACAATTTCACGCAACTGCCCATCGACGCGTAAGCGTACCGACAGTTTTTTTTCAAAGGATTCAATATGAATATCGGAAGCCCCCACGCGGATAGCTTCAGACAGCAAGGCATTGATCAAACGTACAATCGGAGCATCATCTTCCTGATCCATCAAGTCTTCAGCTTCTGGCACCGAATCTGCCAAACTGAGTAAATCAGGATGATCTTCCAGACCGGCTGCCACTTGCTGCGATTCTCCGGTATCACCAGCAAAACTGGAACTGAGTAACTGATGAAATTCCTGCTCAGAACACAACTGGTGCTGTGCCGGATGCCCCAAATAGCGACGTGCTTCCTGTATCGCCAGCAAGGGCGTATTTTCACGGCGTACAATAAAAGCCTGATTGCCCTCGTAACGCAGCAATACGCCATGACGCTTGGCAAAACTATATGGTATTTGTAATTGTTTAAGTACTTGCATCAAAGTTTATAATGATGAATAAATTGATTTGAGTGTACTCTAAGCATAAGACAGCGTGAAGTCTGTTTTTAATGATTAAGCTATAAAGGAAATATGCCGTTGTCTAAAAACGATGAACTGATAGATGCAGAGCAGCCCAATTTAATCAAATGGTGGGGCGAACAAAGCTTTGAATTGAATCAGCCTAAGGCCTGGCAGTTTGGTTCACTGTTATTTCGTCTGACTCGTGGTCTGCAAGAATGGCGCATGGAATATCATCGTCCACAGGTGCAGTACGACTATGAACAGAAGTGGCATGCGATTGAAGATCCGAATTTTGCTTTTCCGCAACCGCTGAAAGTTGAACGTTATATGTTCAAGTCCACTCACAATAAATTACAGCTGATGCCGCGTCTGGCCGATCGTTCCGTGGTGATTAAACCGGTCGATCCGATTTATATTCCGGCAGGACAGCGCGGTACGCTGTATATCAGCACCCCGTTATGGATTGCAGGCTTTGTCGAAAGCCAAAAAGACCCGCTGTTTGATATTCCGGTGATTCTGCCCAAAGATACCTGGTTCGGGCCCAATCATCGTATCGGTGAAATTTGTTATGCCACCGCGGTCGATGGCCGTACTGAACTGCATCAGCTCAAGCCACGTGCCTTTCGCGCGGTGACTCCAATTGAATTTCATAATACCAGCCATCAGCAGTTACGCTTTGACCGGATGAATGTGCCGGTTTCTGCACTTCCCCTGTTCTACAGTGAAAGTACCGGACGCTTATGGACGTCACAGATTAAAGTTTTGCATGAAGGGTTGGATAAACCGCCACGAATTCGAATTGAAAACCGTACCCCTCCTCATGCGGGTGAAGTAATGTATGTCCATCCACCACGTGAACAGGCAAGTGCTTTATTCAACATGTTTGATTCATTTTTCTAGGGCGGCAATATGGCAGATTCGAATATCCCAAAAGAAATTACCAGCAGCCTCAAAAGTATTTTTACCAATATCAACACAGAACGCCTGACTGAAATTATCGTTGCCGTCGTACTGTGTCTTATTGGTTTTTTAATTGCACGTTTTGTATCCAACACCTTTATCCGCACTGTTGGCTCACGCTTTAATGCCCATCAAAGTCTGGTTTGGCGCCGTGGTATTTTTTATTTCATCTTCCTGATTTTTGTGATGGCCAGCCTGAAAGAAGCCGGTTTTAAACTGAGCGTGTTTTTAGGTGCAGCCGGTATTTTAACTGTGGCGCTGGGTTTTGCTTCACAAACCTCTGCATCCAACCTCATCAGTGGTTTATTCCTGATTGGGGAAGGCTCTTTTGAGATTGGGGATACGGTACAAATGACCCTGATTCGCGGACATACCATTGAAGGTGAAGTGATTTCAATTGACCTGCTTTCGGTAAAACTGCTGACTCAGGACAATGTCTATGTACGCGTACCAAACGAACAGCTGATTCGTGCTCCCGTCTATAACCTGTCCAAATTCCCGATTCGGCGTATTCCCATCACTTTAGCCATTAACTTTCATGAGGACATCATTAAAGTTCGGGAAGTATTGCTGGATGTTGCCAATAAATACCCGCTCGTGTTAGCCGATCCAAAACCGGCCGTAACCGTGACTGCCTTCCGTGAATCCTCGATTGAGCTGTTATTCGCCATCTGGTGTAACCGTGAAAACTTCCTGAAAGTTCGTGATGAAATGCAGGAACGCATCCGTAACGGTTTTCTGGACAATCAGATTGAAATTCCTGTACCGAAAATGGGCTTTGTTGATCGTCCCACAACTGTTCAGCCTTTAAATGAGGAAGATATTGATCAGTATGCCAATACCAAAGAAGTAAAGCGTGAGGCGGGGTTAAAATAATTCTTTTAATCATTTAATCCTCCCCATCCCTCCTTTAAAAAAGGAGGGAGAAATCAATTAAAAATAATTCAGATTTAGTCCCCCTTTATCAAAGGGGTATTTAGGGGGATTTTTCATTCAGATGATGTTCAGGAATCGGTGCAATATAAGCAATCAGCAACATCACAAAACCTGAACCCAGGAATGAGATCACCCGGGTTAAAGTGCCGATATGTGAAAGGTCAAACAGCACCAATTTCAAGGTGACAATCACTAAAATACTGCCGCCTAAAATCCACACAGAGCGTAACTGTTTACGGCTAGCCAAGCTCATGGTCATAAAGGCTAAACTGACCCACAGCAAAGTCAGACTCAGTTGAACGGTCGCATTGCCCCACAAAGCCAGCTCATTAAATGGCGTACCTAAATAAATATGTAATGCACGCAGCACAATATAACTGCTAAGCCAGAGCAAGCTCAGCACCATCAGCACCATCAGCACCGCGACAATACCTTTATCCAGCCCCGATTTAACCTGCAAAGACAGCATCCAGATAAAACACGCCAACATGGCAATACTGACCAGATCAAAAGGATTGATGATCGGCAAGATATAAGCCTGAAAGGCTTGCTGGGTAAAAAGTTGCGAACAGACAATCCAGGTTGCCATCAGCACCAAACTGCTGCGGGCTTGCCAGAACATTTTCCAATCTGGATTATCCAGTTGCCAATAACACCAGGCGCAGAACAGCAAAGGTAAAATTACGATACTGATATAAGGCATACTCGGAAGCAGGGTTAAGCTGGTCATGGCCAGACTGGTCAAGGTGCCAAAACTGACCCACTCTTTTTCAGTTCGCACACCCAACATCGGGCGCAGCCACAATGCAGTCAACATCAATCCGGAAAGTGCAAAACTCAGACGGTCAAACATGGTCGGCCAAATAATCATGCCCTGCTGACTTTGATCAATCACAATAATCAGGGCAAAAACAAAGACCGGAATCAGCCCCAGCCATTTCGGAAATAGCCAGGTCCAAGTGGCTTTGCAACGCAGCATCAACTCATTGATCAGCAGATAGAAGCCACTGACAATCAACAGACTCATCACCTGCTGTTGAGGGCCGTCAATTTCATCCAGCAACAATACAATCAACATCGTGGTTGCAGACAGCATCTGCAAACAGTGAAAGGCAATGGTAGAACTGCTTAATTGATTTCTAAAAGATTCTCGACTATTCGCCACCACAACCACAGCAAAATAGCTCAGGCATAAGCCCCAATACATTTCACGGGGAAAATCATTCAGCTCTACCAGATAATACAAACTGGACAAGCCAGCAACAATCATCAGCCCCATGGCCAGATAGCGACTGATCTCTGACTGGCGATACAAGGCATAAATAAAAATGATCAGTCCTTCCACCGCCCAGCCGATCACACTCCACTGTTTATACAACAGAATGGGGGGAATCAGGGCCAGGAAAATCAGCATTAAACTGAAATAACTTTGTGAAATCAGTTGCACCGCCTGATGGCGTTTTGAAAGTTGATAAAAACCTGCATACACGGCAGCAAAGGCTAGACTCGCTCCGGCCTGCCAGCGCGTTTCTTCAAAATGCATCAAATAAATAAAAATATAACCGACCAGAGGCGCACCAAAAATCAGGGCGATATCCAAAGCAGGTTTCAGTTTGAACTGTGCCAGATCTTCTTTGGCCAGTAGCTGGCTAAAACGAAAACTCAGCCAGACAAAAATTGCCGTATGCACCGCAACCAATAAGGTTAAAGCATTTCGTTCAGATTCCTCTCCACGATAAAAAGCGTAACCACCGCCAACAATCACTGTCATTAAAAATGCGATTTGATTCAGCATTTTCCAAGGGCGTAAGGTACTTAAGATCGCAACGGCCAGATTGATCACCACATAATAAGTAATCAGTTCAATCGCGGTCGCGTTGCGAACCGGCAGGGTAAACGGTGCAATATAGGCAATGATCATCGCCATCAACGCCAGTTCAATGGATTGCTGTTTTAAGCTGAGAATCAGGGTCACGCCCATGATGAGAGCAAAACACAGTCCAGCGATGGCGAGCGTCGGAATCACCGCATTGTAATAGGCAAAAAATAGCGTCAGGAATAATGCGGCTAAGCCTAAGCCTTCCAAGGCCAGTGCAAAACTGCGGTTTTTACTCTGCATCCAGTAACCGAGGGCCGTTACAGCGCCACTGACGCCTGCAACAATCGCCAGTTTCATCGCCAAACTGAGTTGCCAATGTTCGGTGGCAAAACGTAGCAACAAGATGATGCCAATGACCAGCACCAAGATGGCTACTTTTAAAACTGGATTACCTTGAAAAATCCACTGCTTTAACTGTTCAATCAATTCCGATGACGATGATGCAGGCTGAGAGTCAAGAAATTGAGACGGTCGATTTTCAACAACCGGAGAAGCCAGCGTTTGAGTGTGCTGCAATTGCGTTTGAATCTGGTTCAATAAACCTTCTAAACGGCGTAACCATCTTAAAAAGAAAAAAATCCACGCTGTGATACCCAATCCTACGGCAAACTCCCAATCCAGAATACCACCGACAATGGCAATAATTGAACAAAGATATAAAGGAACTTTAGAGTTTTCCTGTACTGAAATATTTGTTTCTACAGCAATTTGTGCTGCCGGGGACTGGATCACATCGACATATTGCATCACGCTCATGACAAAAGCCAAGCCACATAAATAGGTGAAGATGCGTACATCCAAAAACCAGGCCCCCACCCCGACAATAATCAGTACCATCAGCCAAATCATCCGGATTTCGCCCTGTCCTTTCCTCATTTTTTCTTTATCTCAATCCTGATTAACTTGATCATACAATAGCTGTGACCTTGATTTTTAAGCATTCATCAGATATTCGGTAACACGCATCTTGAATGATGTATCTATGTTCATGGGCAAAATCACGTACAATAAGGCCGATATTTGAATTAGGAATCCTTCAATGCCACCATTTGTTTTGGTCGATGGCTCATATTTTTTATTTCGTGCATATCATGCACTGCCACCACTAACCACTTCGACTGGTTTACAGACTAACGCAATTCGTGGTGCCATTTCTGCCATTCAAAAGTTAATGCGTCGTATTCAACCGACGCATATGGCGGTGATTTTTGATACGCCTGAGCCGACGTTCCGTCATGTCCTATCACCCATTTATAAAGGTGACCGTCCAAGCATGCCGGATGAACTGTCGCAGCAGATTCCCTATCTTCATAACCTGATTCGTGCTTTGGGCATTCCTTTACACACCCTTCCCGGCGCCGAAGCAGATGATGTGATCGGGACCTTGGCTAAACGCGCAGAAGCCAAAGGTTATCAGGTGCTGATCTCGACTGGTGATAAAGACATGGCGCAGCTGGTCACTGACAAAGTGACTCTGGAAGACAGCTTTAAAGACAAGCCGATGGATGTGAATGCTGTCTTTGAAAAATTTGGCGTATGGCCAAATCAGATTATCGATTATTTAACCCTGATGGGTGATGCGTCGGATGGCATCCGTGGCGTACCGGGTGTCGGTGCAAAAACCGCGGCCAAACTGTTGACCGAATACGGCTCCATTGGCGGCATTCTGGAAAATGTCGATAAAATTAAAGGCAAAGTCGGTCAAAGTATTAAAGATAATGTTGAAGGCATTACCCTGGATCATCAGCTGGCCAGTATTGTCTGTGACCTGGATATGGGTCTTTGTTATGAAGATCTAAAACTTGGCGATCCGAATGTTGAAGAACTGCGCCGTCTGTATACCGAACTTGAGTTCCGTAACCAGTTACAATCCCTCGATCATCCGAATAATCCAAACAATTCAGTTTATAAACAGGCGGCCAAGAGTATTGAAACTGAGATCAATACCACTGCTGTCATCAATACTGAAGATGAGGCAGAGCTGACCAGTGTGGATGATCAACTAGGCAAAGCCAATTATCACACCATTTTAACTCAAGCGGACTGGGACAAACTGTTCCAGCGTTTAAGCACTGAAAAACGCTTTGCCTTTGACACCGAAACCACCAGTCTGGATTATCGCGTAGCGGAAATGGTTGGCTTTTCACTGGCTTTTGATGCCAACGATGCCTATTACATTCCGCTGACCCACGACTATGAAGGGGCACCGGAACAGCTGAATCGTGAAACTATTCTGGCGCAAATCAAACCGATTTTAGAAGATGCATCGGTTGAAAAAATTGGCCATCATTTAAAATATGATGCCCACATCCTGCAAAATCACGGCATTGAACTGCAAGGCTGGTATTTCGATACCATGCTGGCATCCTATGTTTTAAATTCTGTGGCGACCCGTCATGGCATGGATGATGTTGCTCGTGTGTATTTGAGTCATTTGACCACCACCTTTGAACAAATTGCCGGCAAAGGTGTTAAACAGAAGACCTTTAACCAGATCGACATTGAAACAGCAGCGCATTATGCGGCGGAAGATGCCCATGTCACCTATCGTCTATACGAGGTATTGTCGAAAAAATTGCAGGCCATTCCTGAGCTGAACAATATTTTGCACAATATTGAAATGCCGG
Organism: Acinetobacter uliginosus; assembly: GCF_044130295.1. Lineage (NCBI taxonomy): Bacteria > Pseudomonadati > Pseudomonadota > Gammaproteobacteria > Moraxellales > Moraxellaceae > Acinetobacter > Acinetobacter uliginosus. The sequence continues at coordinate 11,855 of NZ_JBIQOC010000018.1, forward strand.
TAGCGCGTGTGCTGACCATTATGGAAGAAAACGGCATCGAGCTGGACCTGAAATTTTTAGATCAGTTGAGTGTCGATTTCTCCAATACCATTCAGGACTTGGAAAACCAGATTATCGAATTGGCCGGTCAGCCGTTTAATGTCAGCTCGCCGAAACAGGTCGGTGAAATCCTGTTTGATAAACTCGGACTGAAAGGTGGCAAGAAAACCTCGACCGGTCAATACAGCACCAGTGAAAGTATTCTGGAAAAAATCGACCATCCGATTACCGATTTAATTTTGCAATACCGTGGTCTTTCCAAACTGAAAAGCACCTATACCGATGGCTTGCAAAAACAGGCCAACAATGACAGCAGGCGTGTGCATACCAGCTACCATCAGGCTTTAACGGCAACGGGTCGTTTATCATCGACTGATCCAAACCTGCAAAACATTCCGGTACGTGAAGAAATTGGCCGTCAAATCCGTAAGGCCTTTATTGCACCTGAAGGCAGGGTTTTACTGGCTGCCGATTATTCACAGATTGAACTGCGTTTAATGGCGCATCTTTCCCAAGATGAAGCTTTGGTTGATGCTTTTAAGCATGGTCAGGATGTACACCGCCGTACTGCTGCCGAAGTTCTGGGTATTGCACTGGAAGATGTCACCAATGACCAGCGTCGCCAGGCCAAAGCCGTTAACTTTGGTCTCTTATATGGCATGTCCGAATTTGGTCTGATTCGTCAATTGGGCTTTACCCGTGAAGAATCGCAAAACTATATCAAGCAATATTTCCATCGTTATCCGGGCATTTATGAGTACATGCAACGTACGCGTCAGGTGGCTTTGGAACAAGGTTTTGTCGAAACCATTCTAGGTCGCCGTTTATATACGCCGGATATTGATGCCCGTAACATGATGGTACGTAAAGGTGCCGAACGTGCGGCCATCAATGCCCCGCTACAAGGAAGCGCTGCTGACATCATTAAAATAGCCATGATTGAAGTGGATAAAATGCTGCCTAAAGATCAAGCTAAAATGCTGTTACAAGTACACGATGAATTGGTGTTTGAAGTCGATGCCGACATTGCCGATGAACTGGCACCGAAACTGGCTGAAGTGATGCAATCGGTGATTCAGCTTTCAGTACCGCTGATTGTCGAAGTGGGTAAAGGCATGAACTGGGATGAGGCGCATTAATCCAGACATTTCCCCTCTTTTATAAAGAGGGGTTAGGGGAGATTCATTTTTCATCTTTATAGATGATGAACCTCCTCAAAATGTATTTTTAATCCAAAAGAGAGAAGTTCTTTAATCAACTTGAAGAACTTTTCCATTTAAACTACATAAACGATATATCGTAAAAAATCCTTTTTATTCAATCGAATATATTTTATATCATCATAGAAAAAGATTATAAATCAATAAATCGGGTTACTCCTACACGCTGATCAAACTCTACCTGCTGTTCTGCAGAAAGCTTGGAACGCTGATGGCGTAATGAATATCCTCCTATCATTTCCCCATTCTGCTTTAAAATATACCAATCCAAAAGATCAAACTCACTGAATTTCAGCCACTGTCCAATCTGAATCCATCTAAATTCTTCTGGCAATTCAAAAGGACGTGCAAAGCAAAAGTGATCTTCAAAAAATGGCGTCATCAGCCAGATATTCGCACCCTCTTCGGAATCAAGGCTAACTGGAATATAAAATTTGACGCATGCAAAATCACCTTCAGATACTTTTTCTAAATTTTCTTTAAAAATATCCAATGATTCTCTTGCGATTTTTATCGTTGCCAAATATGCATCAGCTTCATGATCAATAAGCATAAATTGAGGTTCAAGTTCGCTATTCATCCACTAATATCCTGATTTAAAATTATTTTATTTCACAATAAAAAAAGGACTCAAAGAGAGTCCTTTTTTACTACCTGAATGTTATAGCCCAGTCAGAAGTACAATCGCCACTTCATTCATAATAATTTCGGCAATATACAATGCCAAGAAGGCAACAATTGGCGACAGGTCAATCATACCCATATTCGGCAAAATACGGCGGAACGGAGCCAACAATGGTTCTGCCAGCTCTTGAATGACTTCAATATACGGTGAGCGAGATTGAGTAAACATCACCACCCAGCTTAAAATAATCGTTGCAAAAATCAGGTAACGACAGAAGCGGATCAGATCCTGAATCATGGTGACAAAGGTCAAAATCACCAGATGTACCGGACTGTTCGGCATAGCACCTGAAAGGTACATTACCCCAAAAATCTTGAGTAAATATAAAAGCACCACCAAAGCCAAGGCTGCCGAATTGACACGACCTTTTGCCAAGGTGGGAAAGATACGCCCAAACAGATCGACGATTTTTGTCGCTTTCACAGTAGACATGACGACAGGATTATAAGCATTCACCGCTGCAAGCTGCATCAGAAAACGAAAGAATACGAGCAAAATCGCTACGTTAATAATAATGCCAAAAATCAGCGCAGAATTTGCACCCATACTGGAACTTTCCTAAATAAAAACGAGTTATTTGCTACTTTCACTTAGCTCTTGAGCAAGTTCTTGACTGCGCTTTTGCGCGGCAGCCAAAGCGGCCTGAATATTTTGAGAAATGTGCGCACGATCGAATACTTCCAGTGCAGCTTGAGTTGTACCATTTGGAGAAGTCACGTTTTTACGCAATTCAGCCGGAGTGTTTGAACTGGTAATCGCCATTTGTGCGGCACCCAATGCTGTTTGCAACGTCAATGCAGTCGCCACTTTTTCATCCAGACCCAGGTTTTTGCCTGCACGAATCATGCTTTCCATCATATAGAAGAAATAAGCCGGACCAGAGCCAGATACTGCCGTTACAGCATCAATTTGTGCTTCTGAATTGACCCAAATGGTTAAACCGGTTGCAGCCAAAACCTGACTGGCCAATTCACGATCCTGTGCATTCACAGCTTCCGTTGCATACAGGCCATGTGCTCCAGTTTGTACCAAAGCAGGAGTATTGGGCATAACACGAACAATTCGATTGGTTTCTAGCAGGTTGGCAATAGTCGCGATTTCAGCCCCAGCCACAATCGACATCACCAGTTTGCCTTCAAACAAACCTTTAAGCGGTTTTAATACGCTGGCCAGTACTTGCGGCTTCACTGCAAAAAGTACGATATCAGCATCACGAATGGCAGCAATATTGTCATCTGTCACATGTACATCTTTTTCTGTTAATAAAAGACGGACTTTTTCGACCGGATCAGAAACTGTAATACGTGTTGGCGGCAAGCCACGCGAAATCAGCCCGCCAATCAAGGCTTGGGCCATATTACCGCCACCAATAAAACTAATATTACAATTTAAAGCTGCACTCATGGATTCATACTCGACTTAGAATTTTTTAACTAAGAGATCAAATTTGGTTGCCATCCACCGATTTCACAATATTCAGATTGGGCTAACCAAAACCCTTTTGGTGTAAAAACACCAAGCATAACATTATCTATGCTTAATATTTGAATTCTATAACGCTGCCAGGGAAAAATTTGTGCTTCCTGAATGGCTTTTTTTAACGGCCAAGCCCCCACTCGTCCATACAAATGAATTTTTTCGCCGCCTTGGCGCATCACTAAATCCAGTTTTTGACCCAGCAATGCTGCTGACAGGCCTACTTTTGCAGTTTCAGCAAGATAATTTCCTGAAAGCATTTCTATCTTTTGCCCTAACGCTAGGCAGATGGTTTGTTCGGAACTATTCGATTGACTTTTTCCAGCCAGATATTCTGCTGCACTTAAGCGGAAAAGTTTTTGCTGATAACGCACATAATAATATTGATTCCAGTGCAATGCGGCCTGTGCATCAGATTTGGATCCAATCACTTCAAGCAACAAGCGTTGCACCATTTCAAAACTCGGACGATAGACATCCTGCCCTTTCATCCAGACAGAGAGCAATTGCCTTTGCCGTGCACTTGATAATTGGGATAACTTTTCTAAATCCAGTTCAGTGGCCGATCCGCAATGGTTTAAATCCTGCTGTAATACGTCCAGTAAAATGTCTTCTGCATCCTGCATCAGATAGCTGGTTCGGCTTAAAGCCTGCTGCATTTTCGGATAACGTTGTTGCAACAGCGGCCACAATTCATGACGGCACCAAGCCCGATCGTAATAGGTATCTAAATTGGTGGGATCTTCAATATTTTGCACACCCAGCTGAATTACCCATTGGCAAATCTGCTCACGGGAAATATCGAGCAGTGGTCGCCAAATGGTGAATTGCTTTCGTACATCGACCTGCTTCATGGCGGATAAACCATGTACGCCGGCACCCGAAAGCAAGCGTAGCATCAAGGTTTCGGCCTGATCTTGCTGATGATGCGCCAAGACCAAGATATCATTGGCTTTTAAATGTTTTGAATAAGCTTGATAACGCGCGTTACGTGCCTGATGTTCCAGGTTGCCATCTTGCACTTCAACGGCTTCAACAATACACGGTACATTCAGCGCTGCACATTGATCAGATACAAATTCCCCCCAGTCTGCACTATTTTTTTGCAACTGGTGATCGACATAGATCGCACGGATTTTTTCAGGAAATAAATCAGACATTAAACGCAATAGCAGCATGGAATCCATGCCGCCACTACATCCAATCAAGAAAGTGCTTTCAGGAGAAAAGCACTGGATTTGTTTTAAGATGCCAGACCGGAATTGTCGCTGCCAAACTTCATTAAGCGCTGGTAACGTGCTTCGCATCTCTCATTCGCATCCATCGATTGCAATTCTTCTAAAGCCTGTTGTAACACATCTTTAAGATCTTGCATCACTTTTTCAGGCTGCAAATGTGCGCCTTCACCTTCATCCACCACATATTCAACAATACCAAGTTGTTTTAATTTCTCTGCAGTTAATGCCAAGGCTTCGCTGGCTTGTTCCGCTTTCTCTGCTGTTTTCCATAAAATGGATGCACAACCTTCAGGAGAAATCACCGAATAGATACTGTGAGACAACATCACCACGCGATCCGCCACACCAATACCGAGTGCGCCACCTGAACCGCCTTCACCTAAAACGGTCGCAACTACCGGAACTTTCAGGCTTGAAAGCTGTGCAAGGCTAGTGGCAATCGCTTCTGCCTGACCACGTTCTTCCGCACCGACCCCAGGATATGCACCCATGGTATCGATAAAAGTGAATACTGGCAGTTTAAAACGTTCAGCCATGTCGAGTAAACGCTGTGCTTTACGGTAACCTTCGGGATTACTCATACCGAAGTTGTGTTGCAATTTTTCACGAGTGCTGCGACCACGATGTTGCCCAACAATCATCACTGGCTGACCATTAAAACGTGCCAAGCCACCGATCATCGCACCATCATCACCAAATACCCGATCTCCATGTAAAGCATCGAATTCAGTGAAGATTTCACCAACATAATCCAGGAATTGCGGACGTTCTGGATGACGCGCAATTTGAACCGTTGTCCATGCTTTAGATTGAGCAGCTTTATTTTTCATAGGTCGACCATTATCCCTAAATTAACAATACCTTGTTAACCAATCACTTGTTAATAGATAAATTGTTCCGACTGAATATTCAATTCAATATCCCAATGCTTAAACTGCATCTGTTCATCATGCAAGTCTGCTACAAGCAAAGGCCATTGTTTGGCATCGCCAGAAACGCTGAGCTGCCATTGTTGCTCATTGATGATACTTAATTCAATGGCAGGAAGCATCTCATCACTACGACTATGATTCAGTAAAACTGCTAAACGCAGCAATAGACATAAGTACACAAGTTTGCTACCACCGACCTTAGCAACATCAACCCGTGCATCGCCACGAAGTTTACGACGGTGATGAGCGACCAAATGTGACAAATGGTTTTGGTCAATTTGCGAGAAACCCGGAATATCCGAATGCTGCAATAAATAAGCCCCATGGCGATGGTAACCACTGTGACTAATCGCCAGGCCAATCTCATGCAAATATGCAGCACGACGCAGTAAGTCACTGTCATCATTAGTTAAATTTAATGATTGTGCAACGCCATTAAACAATTGCTGTGCCGTATTGACTACACGCTCAGCCTGTTTGCTATCTGCGTTATAGCGTCCCATTAAAGCATGCACAGAACGGTCGCGAACGTCTTCATGCTGGAAACGACCAAGCAGGTCATACATGACACCTTCACGTAACGCACCATCTGAATAAACCAGTTTGTCCAGCCCCAGCACATCAAATACCGCATATAAAATGGCAATCCCTGCTGGCAAAACTGCTCGGCGGTCTTCTTTCAGGCCATCAAATTCCATTTCGGTCACGTGCTTGTATTTGAGCAGCTTGTCTTTGAGTTTTTCCAGACCTTCACGGGTGAGCTCTTCTTTTTCATTGCTCCAGCCCATATTCACGGTAATCTGACGACAAGCTTTAATTGTTCCGCTTGAACCCACCACAGTATCCCAACCGGCGGCTTTATAGGTATTGGCAATGCCTGAAATTTCCTTACGGGCAGCGGTCACCGCCTTATCAAAAACTTTCTGATTGATCTCACCCTCCATAAAATAGGCTTTGGTGAAGGCCACACATCCCATTTGTACAGATTCAGTATGGATCGGCTCGAATGCCTCGCCGATAATCAGTTCAGTTGATCCACCACCAATGTCAATCACCAGGCGGCGGCCACTATTGGCCATGGTATGCGATACACCTAAATAAATCAGACGAGCTTCTTCACGACCGGCAATAATTTCGATCGGTTTAGGTAAAATCTCTGCTGCTTTTTGAATAAATTCATGACCATTCTTGGCCTGACGTAAAGCATTGGTGGCGACAATACGCAACCGGTTGGCCTGTACAGAACTTAAACGCCCGACAAAACGTGCCAGACAGGCTAGACCTCGTTGCTGTGCCGCCTCAGTCAAATTTTTGTTTTCATCTAAACCCGCGGCCAATTGTACTTTTTCTGACATTGAAGCCACTTTTTTTACTTCGCCATGATCTACACGTGCAATCGCCAAGTGAAAGCTGTTCGACCCCATATCGATGGCAGCAAGTAACTCTTCATCAATCAAAAAATCAGACATTATTCAAACAAACCTATAAGAATTGTGCTTAGAGTAATTCACATGCATGCAATTTAAAAGCCATTTATCAGTTCAACTGAAGCAGTTTTTAATTTTTTTAATCGCTTAAACAATTGTAGGACACGATAATCAATATCGTGAGCATCAATTAGACAAACTCAATATAATGATTGAAAATTTACATATCCCTCTACATAGTTAAACGAGGCTATGTAATACTTATAGTTATAGAACTAACTTAAAATTTATTTGGAGCATTCCATGTCTGGCAATATCGTAAACACAACTGATGCGAACTTCGAAGCTGACGTTTTACAATCTGACATTCCTGTACTTGTCGATTTCTGGGCAGGCTGGTGTGCACCTTGTAAAGCTATTGCACCTGTACTTGAAGTATTATCTACAGAATTCGAAGGCAAAGTAAAAGTTGTTAAAGTTGACGTAACTGCTTGTGAAGCGACTGCCGTAAACTACAATATCCGCAACATTCCTGCACTATTGATGTTTAAAAATGGTGAAGTTGTCGCTCAACAAGTCGGTGCTGCGCCAAAATCTAAATTAACTGCTTTTATTGAAGAAAATATCTAATTTAAAAACAGTGTAATTGAATCCAATGCGCTATCACCAGATAGCGTATTTTTTTCGTCTATAAATTGACAAAAACTTGATTAGCTCTTATATTGCTTGTTCAAGGAATAAAGGATTTCTAATCCGTCATTTTCTTACAAGACACAACACATAAGATCGCCGCTCGGCAACAGAAATTGTTTTTACACTTTTCTCTTCGAAACAATGAATCAGACCTCTGGATTGTTATTGTGCAAATACAATTGCGTTACGTTTATTGCGTGTAAGCGGCTGAATGTTGCTCCCTTTTCTCATCTCTATCCCAGAATTTTAATTCTATCTGACCCCCTATGAATTTAACTGAACTCAAGAAAAAACCGATTGGCGAACTCATCAAAATTGCCGAGTTTATGGGCCTGGAAGGAATGGCTCGTAACCGCAAGCAAGACATCATTTTTGCCATCTTAAAACGCCATGCAATGAATGGCGAAGAGATTTTTGGTGATGGTGTTCTGGAAATTCTGTCTGATGGTTTTGGTTTCCTCCGCTCAGCAGCGGGCTCTTATCTTGCAGGCCCAGATGACATTTATGTCAGCCCATCGCAAATTCGCCGTTTCAACTTACGCACCGGTGATACCATTACTGGCACAATTCGCCCACCCAAAGAAGGCGAACGCTATTTTGCGCTTTTAAAAGTTAATCAAATTAACTACGACACGCCTGAAAACTCGCGCAACAAAATCCTGTTTGAAAACTTGACCCCATTGTTCCCGACTGAACAATTGGTGATGGAACTGGGTAACGGTACGACTGAAGATTTGACTGCACGTGTAGTGGACTTGGTGGCCCCGATTGGTAAAGGCCAACGTTCTATTATCGTTGCGCCACCAAAAGCGGGTAAAACCATGTTGTTACAAAACATCGCACAGTCGATTGTCCGTAACAATCCTGAATGTTTCCTGATCGTGCTGCTGATTGACGAACGTCCTGAAGAAGTAACCGAAATGGAACGTACCGTTCGTGGTGAAGTGATTGCTTCAACTTTTGATGAATCCCCAGCACGTCACGTACAAGTGGCTGAAATGGTCATTGAAAAAGCAAAACGTCTGGTAGAACACAAGAAAGATGTGGTAATTCTACTGGACTCGATTACTCGTTTAGCGCGTGCCTATAACACTGTCATCCCTTCTTCAGGCAAGGTGTTGACTGGTGGTGTGGATGCGCATGCCTTAGAGCGCCCAAAACGTTTCTTCGGTGCTGCACGTAACATTGAAGAAGGCGGCTCATTGACCATCATCTCTACTGCCCTGATTGAAACCGGTAGTAAAATGGATGAAGTGATTTACGAAGAATTCAAAGGAACCGGTAACCAGGAAATTACGCTTGATCGCCGCATTGCCGAAAAACGTGTATTCCCTGCAATGAATATCAAAAAATCCGGTACTCGCCGTGAAGAACGCCTGATGTCTGAAGACAACTTACGTAAAGTATGGATTTTGCGTAAATTGTTGCATACTCAAGATGAACTGGCTGCCATGGAATTCTTGCTGGATCGTATGAAAGAAACCAAAACCAATGATGATTTCTTCGATCAAATGAAGCGTAAAGCGACCAACTAAACACAGCATTATTCTTTTTTTCTATAAAAGGCTATCTCTAACGATAGCCTTTTTATTTGGTTGACTTTATTTACATAAAGCTACAATCAAGTCTTTTCTTTGTAAACTTAAGGGAAAATTTCATACCTGTTAAAAATATTAACTTTAAAAAACCATAATTTTTAGCGAGTTATTTAGTATTTATCCAATATAAACTCTCCGATTGATTGTTATTTTCTGTTAAAAAAACGCTCATTTTTTATCTTTTTTTGCATTTTTTACTAGCCCCCTAGTAGCAATTCAAAATGCGCAGTGATAGCATATTCGCAGACCAGTTAGACTGCCTCTGCATTGTTACTGCCTAACAGATTTTAGGAAGAATAAAAGCACTCAACAGGCTAACATAGGTTTTTTTTAATCTCATATTTTAGAGAGTGATGCCATGTTATTCAAAAAAATCGCTATTGCTGCTGCAGTTGCTACTACTTTAGCTTTCGTTGGTTGTGCTAAAAAAACTGAAGAAGCTCCTGCTGCTGATGCTGCTGCATCTGAAGCTGTTGTAGCTGCATCTGAAGCTACTGCTGCTGCTTCTGCTGCTACTGTTGAAGCTGCTTCTGCTACTGAAGCTGCTGCTTCTGCTGTTGACGCTGCTCCAGCTGCTTCTGAAGCTGCTGCTTCTGCTGCTCAATAATCTTTACGATTATTCAGTGAAAAAAGAGAGCCATTGGCTCTCTTTTTTTATGACTGAAATAAAGGTCAATCAAATCATATTGAATAAAAATATCTAATTTTTCAAACAATACGCTTCCTTTCCTATTCTAGATAGAAAACCAGAATCCTTTAAAAAAACTTAAAACAAAAAAAAGCAGATCAATCGATCTGCTCATTTCCTACGCGCTGACGGAATTTCTGTCCTGCGCGGAATGTGACTACACGGCGTGCTGAAATTGGAATTTCCTCGCCGGTTTTCGGGTTACGGCCTGGACGTTCACGCTTGTCACGCAACTCAAAGTTACCGAAACCCGAAAGTTTAACCTGTTCACCCGAGATTAGCGCCTGGCTAATCTCATCGAAGAACAATTCGACCATTTGTTTAGCTTCACGACGGTTTAAACTCGTGAGCTCACTTAAATGATCAGCCATTTCTGCTTTTGTTAGTGCTGTCATGAAGCCCTCAATGTCGCTTGGTAAGTGTTTTCCAACACTTGAAGGATATTATCCATACCTGATTTAATTTCAGCATCTTCCAATGTACGGCTTGGATGCTGCCACAGAAGGGCAAATGCCAGTGAGCGTTTCCCTTCTTCTACTCCTTGTCCAGTATACACATCGAATAACCATGTCGAGTCTAGCAGCTCCCCACCTGTTTTTTCGATAAGTCCCTGAATTTCGCTAACATTAATCTTATCATTAATTAAAAGCGCAATATCACGTCTTACCGATGGAAAACGTGATAATTCTGTAAAATTAGATACATAAGTTTGCAAAACAGCCTTTTGATCAAGTTCGGCAACCCAAGTCATGCCCAAGTCGAGTTCATCTTCCAAAGAAGGATGTAAACGACCGAGATAACCCACAGACTGACCATCTACTAAAATTTCAGCCGACTGTCCAGGATGTAACCAGCTACGCTCTGAACGAACATATTCAACTTTAACCCGTCCTGCCGCCAAAATTTCCTCAACTTCACCTTTTAAGTCAAAGAAATCCATTGGCTGAGCTTTGCCATGCCAAGATTCAGCTGTTTTGGCACCCACTGCAATTAAAGCCAAAGTCGGAATCTGTTTAAGATCATGAATGCTTTGCGCATTTTGATAATCAAAACGTAGTCCTAACTCAAAGAAACGCACACGGTTTTGCTGACGGTTGATATTGTATTGCACGCATGGAATCAGGCTGGACAACAGTGTAGAACGCATTGCTGCCAATTCACTTGAGATTGGGTTGGCCAACATCAACGGATTTACCGCAGGATTCAGCTGTTTTTCAAGTTTGGCATCAGCGAAGCTGAAACTGATCGCTTCCTGATATCCTAAAGTCACCAGGGTTTGACGAAGTTGAGCCACTTCAAACTGATCTTGATGTTTGGCAAGTTTCACGTCAATCACAGGCAGGCTGATTTTAATATTGTCATAACCGTGAATACGGGCAACTTCTTCAATCAGGTCTTGATAGATTGCCATGTCATAGCGATGTGATGGAGGAACTACAGTCCACTCACCTTGTGCTTTTACAGTCACCACACAACCTAAGCGTTGCAGTGCATCGGTAATAAAGTCAGATTCAACTTTGTAACCCAATAACTGATCCACTTGAGCTTGATTCAGCTCAATCGCTTCACGTTTTGGTAAAAGCTCCGTTTTTTCTGCAACAGTAATTGGACCAAACTCACCACCAGCAAGATCAGCAATCAGCTGTGATGCGCGGTGCATGGCAATAAGCGGCAATTCAAAATCCACACCACGTTCATAGCGCTGAGATGCATCGGTATGTAAACCAAAGCTACGCGCACGGCCCGCAATATGTAAAGGCGCGAAGAAAGCAGATTCCAGGAAGATTTCCGTGGTTTCATCAGTCACAGATGAAGACAGGCCGCCCATGATGCCCGCAATCGCCAATGCCTTTTCATCATCAGCAATCACCATCACGTCATCAGATAGCTCAACTTCCTGTTCATTGAGTAGAACCAGTTTTTCAGCAGCAGTGGCTTGACGTACATGCACTGAACCTTGAACTTTTCCGCCATCAAAAGCATGCAGTGGCTGACCCAGTTCAATCAGTACATAGTTGGTAATATCGACCAAAATGCTGTGCTGACGGATACCTGAACGGGCAAGCGCACGCTCCATCCATTCCGGTGTAGGGGCTTTGGTATTGACGTTTTTGATGACACGACCTAAATAGCGTGGGCAGCCTGCAGTTTCCACAACGACTTTTTTCTCGTCAGTAATGCTTGCAGCCACTTCTGTGATTTCAGGTGCAGTCACAGCAAGCTGGTTAATGACACCAATTTCACGTGCGATACCGCGAATACTGAAACAGTCACCACGGTTTGGCGTAATACTGATGTCAATCACGTGATCGTCCAGATCCAGATATTCACGGATGTTGACACCAACAGGTGCGTCGCCTGGAAGCTCTAACAGACCATCAATTTTATCTTCAAGATCAATTTCAGAAGCACCACACAGCATGCCTTGTGATTCGATACCACGCAGTTTGCCTTTCTTGATTTTGAAATCACCCGGTAAAACTGCACCAATGGTGGCTACAGGTGCTTTCATGCCTGCACGTACATTCGGTGCACCGCAGACAATCTGTAAAGGCTCACCTGAACCGATGTTGACTGTAGTCACACGTAAACGGTCTGCATCCGGATGCTGTTCTACAGTGAGTACTTCACCCACAACCACACCCGTAAATGGTTTTGCCGCTGGCGCCAGTTCATCCACTTCCAAACCGAGCATGGTGAGTTGGTCAGATAAGGTATCGCTGTCAATTGCTGGGTTGACCCAGGTGCGTAACCAATTTTCGCTAATTTTCATTTCTATAAAAACCTGTAATTTCAATCTCTAGAATCCCCCTCTGACTCCCCCTTTTTCAAAGGGGGAAAACCCCTATCTTTTCGCGGAGTCCCTCTCCTTTTTTAAAGGAGAGGTTAGGAGAGGATTAAATAAAAGCCTTAAGCAAATTGGCGTAAGAAACGCACATCATTCTGGTAGAACATACGCAAATCATTAATGCCATAACGCAGCATGGCAAAACGCTCTACACCTAAACCAAACGCAAAACCTTTATATTTTTCAGGATCAATGCCTGCTGCCTGAAGCACATTCGGATGCACCATACCGCAGCCTAAAACTTCTAGCCAACGACCGCGTTCATCCATGATATCCACTTCAGCACTTGGTTCAGTGAATGGAAAATAAGATGGACGGAAACGGACAGTTAAATCTTTTTCAAAGAATTCGTTCAGCAAGTTCACCAGCAAACCTTTCAGTTCTGCAAAGCTGGTGTTCTCAGCCACGTATAAACCTTCAATTTGATGGAACATTGGCGAATGCGTCTGGTCAGAGTCACAGCGATATACACGACCCGGGCAGACAATACGAATTGGCGGCTGATTCTTTTCCATAGTACGCACTTGCACACCTGAAGTGTGGGTACGAAGCAAGTGGTTGGCATCAAAATAGAAAGTATCATGCATTGCACGTGCAGGGTGATGACCCGGAATATTCAACGCTTCAAAGTTGTGATAATCATCTTCAACTTCAGGGCCTGTCGCAACAGTGAAACCGGCTTTGGTAAAGAACTGGCAAATACGTTCTTGCACTTGAGTCACAGGATGAATACTGCCTACGCTTTGACCACGACCCGGCAAGGTAATATCAATCGTTTCGCTGGCAAGTTTTTGTTCTAGTGCAGCTTTTTGTAATTCGGCCTGGCGTGTGGTTAATGCACCAGTGATGGCTTCACGCACAGCATGAATTTTTGCCCCGAAAACTTTACGTTCTTCAGGGTTCATTTTACCCAGTGCCTTGGATTGTTCCGCGAGCTGGCTTTTCTTCCCTGTAAATTGCACTCGTACTTGATCGAGTGTAGCAAGGTCCTCTGCTGCTGCAATCGCAGCGAGCGCTTCAGTGGTCAGGGCTTCCAGTGACATAGTAACTCTCAAAGCAACAATTTAAAAATATAATAAAACCCCATATTCTAACAGTTTTTAAGCGCATTGATGAAGTTCCCTGTAGAGGAAAAATTAGATTGGCAACCATATTTAGAAAAAGTATAAGATAAAGCCAATATCTATGAGATCAATAACAATGGCACTCGATCAGATTTGGAAACAGCAGCTTACTTTGGTGACCTATGGCAATGAATATCTCAGCCAGAATCTGAGCTTTAATCATTGGGTACAACATGCCATTTTTAACCAGCACAATTTGCGTTTCCGAGATCTGCTGTCACAACATTTATTGGCACAACATTTTCAAATCTGGTTGGAAGGTCTAAAAAAACAGGGAACGCTGCGCATCAGCCTGCACAGTTCCAGCCTGCTCAATGATGAACAGAATCCAAATGCCAATGTTGAACTGCTAGCCATTCCACATTTTATTGTCAGCCATGAACAAAATAAGAAAACGGCCTGGATTTTCGGCAAGGAATTGGCGGAGTGGTATAACGCAGATCATGACTATGCAGCGCCCAAGCCACAACAGGAACAGTGTCGTCAGGAAACCTTCTGGCGTTTCGAGCTGAATTCAAAACTGGCAAAGCGTATCGATGCCGATCTGCAGCAGCCGAAGTGGGATGACATTCAGATTTATACCAACAACGAATTATTTGACAGCAAGTTTGCACAGGGCTTTATCGAGCCTGCCAATCGTGATTTTCCATATTATGGAATGCCGCAAACTGCAACGGAAAATGCCGATGGCTCCCCATTATCCGAGAGTAAATATCTGCCTTTACTGCCAAGCGATTATCAGGCGGATTATGCACATACCACACTGCATCGCCTGGAAGCATTATCCAGTTATATTCAGCAAAAACAGCAACATCCCTATCATGCGGATGGCAGTGAACTGACAGCAGAAGAGCAGCTAAATCTACGCCATTTCTCGCAAAAACTGGATGATTTAACCGCAAAATTTATAGTTAAAGTTGCCAATCATTATCAATCCGCACGATTGACCAAAGTTGAAGTGGCCAATCCACTAGATGGTGCGCCAAGCACTCCGCATACTGCCCCACAGGTGAAAAGCCATCCTGCTCATACCTCGCACAAGGTCGGTACATCGGGCGTGATTAAACTGATTCTGCTGACTATTGTGATTTGTGTATTGGCTTATTATTTTGGACTTTAATTTTTATAAGCTTTCAAAATCTGGATGAACCCGATCCAATCGCATCGAGTTCATCTTTTTATGGGCTTCTAATTTTTATCGTGATTGAGTCATTGCAATTTTTTAGGCTTTTTTAGTGCCAGTTTTTTTAACACTTCTGATACTGCTACCATAGCAAAACTTGAAGTGACCACCACTGCCGAGCCATAACCACCACAGCGCAAGCCGGCACTGGCACAAACTTCTGCGCTAGAGAACGGATTATCTATAGAATAAACGCAGGTAATGCCGAATTTTTCTTTCGGCTTTTTACAAATACCTTTGGCACGTAACTGACTGCGCAGTTTCGCCAGCATCGGGTCCTGTTCCGTCTTAGACAAATCGGCAACCCGAATTTTTAACGGATCCAGCTTTCCGCCAGCCCCACCCGATACAATCAGCGGAATTTTATTAAAACGGCAATGCAGCATTAAAGCCAGTTTGGCTTTGACATCATCAATACAGTCCAGAACCACATCAGGTTTATTTGCTAATAGTTCTTTGACATTGTCCGGGGTTAGATAATCATCCACCACGTTAATTTTGATCCGTGGATTAATTGAATAACAGCGCTCGGCCATCACTTCTATTTTTTCCCGACCCAAGGTCGAACTCATGGCGGGCAATTGACGATTAATATTCGATGCCGCGACTACATCCATATCAATCAGGGTCAGCTCAGCAATGCCGGTACGTGCCAAGGCTTCAACCGCCCAGGAACCCACGCCGCCAATCCCGATCACCATCACATGGCTGTGTTCGTACTGACGAAAAGCTTCATCTCCATAAATTTTTTCTACCCCGGCAAAGCGGCGCTCATATTCATCATCTTCAGGAAGATCAGTCATTCGTCATCTAACAGCTAAAAAACACCGACGCATTTTATCAAATTCCGGCTCAATTCGATAATCTATCTCTTTCGCATCATTCAATAACTGTAGCAGACATAAAAAAAGAGGCTTTCGCCTCTTTTTCTTTGAACCCTGTTCAGTCCTCTTTCATCACTGTTTATACCCTCTTTATTTTTCTCCCAGAGGGAGAAATAAAAAGCGTGATGAAAGAATCCTGTTACTTATTCATGATAAAGAAATATTCACGGTAATATTTGAGCTCTGCAATGGAATCACGGATGTCATCCATTGCCAGGTGTGAGGCATTCTTTTTCAAGCCACTCATAATTTCCGGGCGCCAGCGTTTTGCCAGCTCTTTTACTGAAGAGACGTCTAGGTTACGGTAATGGAAATACTGTTCCATTTCCGGCATTAAACGGTGCAAGAAACGGCGATCCTGGCAAATCGAGTTACCACACATCGGGGATGATTTTGGATTGACCCATTTTTTCAAGAATTCGAGGGTTTGCTGTTCGGCATCTTGTGCAGTCAATTTACTGCGGCGTACCCGTTCGATCAGACCTGATTGTCCATGTTGACGCGTATTCCATTCATCCATCGCATTTAGTACGCGATCCGACTGATGCACAGCCAGCACCGGCCCTTCCGCCAGAATATTCAGGTTATCGTCAGTCACAATCGTTGCAACTTCAATAATTTGATCGTTATCCGTATCCAGACCTGTCATTTCCAGGTCAATCCAAATCAGGCGGGTATCAGGGGTGCTGCTCATAAATGTGCAATCTTATTGGGCTTAAAAACGACTATAGTAGCAAATTTATTGCAACTTGGCTGTAACTCCGACCCCGCTTCATGCTATTTTTGCCATTCTTAGTCCATGCTTTTTTTAGGATATGAATGGCTTTAATTCGTAAACGTCGTTTAACTGAACAGCAGCAACGTCGCATTCAGAAACAGCATCAAACACGTCAAGAAGAACCCGACACTTCAAATGATTTAGAAGGCCTGGTGGTTCAACATTATGGCCGTCAACTTGAAGTGCAAGCCTTATCAACACCCGAAAACCACCCGAGTAAACCTGTCGTTGCAGCAGGTGAACCCGAACCGTTCTGGAAGCCGATCGAAGTCGGCAGTGTATGGCGCTGTCATACCCGAACCAATCTGGAAGCACTGGTCACAGGTGACCGGGTCAAATGGCAGGCCGATCCGAATACCGGACTCGGTATTATTACCGCCATTCATCCACGTAAATCACTGCTAACCCGCCCTGACCGTTATCACAAGGTTAAACCTGTTGCGGCCAATGTCAGCCTGATTGTGATTGTGTTTGCCTCTTTTCCGGAAGTTGCCCCCAGCCTGATTGACCGCTATCTGGTGGCCTGTGCCGATGCCGAAATTCCAGCTTTACTGGTACTAAATAAAGCAGATTTAATTCAGGAAAATGACCCGATTTTAGACTTGGTCAAAGAATATCAGGCCTTGGGTTATGAAGTGATGCAAACTCAATCTGATGGCGATTTAACTGAACTGGCAAAACGCCTAGCCGGTGAAACGGTCGCCTTTGTCGGTCAGTCCGGTGTCGGCAAAAGCTCGCTGATTAATGCCATGGTTCCCGAAGCGGCGCAAAAAACCAATATCATTTCGGAAAACTCGGCGCTGGGTCAGCACACCACCACCTCTACCCGTTTAATTGCCTTTGGTGAAGGTGCAGCACTGATTGACTCTCCGGGAATCCGTGAATTTGGTTTATGGCATCTGGACCTGGCCAAAGTGCAGCATGGCTTTCCTGAAATTGAAAATTTGCTGGGACATTGCCAGTTCCGTAACTGTACCCATAAACATGAAAAGCAATGTGCTTTGCGTCAGGCCGCTCAATCTGGTGAAATCTTGCAACGCCGTTTAGACAGTTATTTGCGTTTAATGGATGAAATTACTGAAGCGCAGCAAAAAAATTAATTTTTCTTAACCCTTAGCCCTTGAAGCGGTGATTTTGATCGCCATATTTATAGGCTATACTCTACGCAATTTTGAAATTGTAATTAGGTGACTTGTGGAACGTTGGTTCGAATTTATGGGGAATCACCCCTTCTTGTTTGGAACACTCGGGGTGTTGGTTGTTTTGTTCTTTATTTTAGAAGGACAACGCAATGGCCGTAAAATTTCACCACAATCTTTAGGTATTTTAGTCAAAGCTAAAAATGCCATGCTGATTGATTTACGTGATGCCAAAGATTTCCGTGAAGGTCATATCAGCGGTAGCCGTAATATTCCCTATAGCCAGATTAGTAGTCATATTGAAGAGTTAAAATCTGCCGATCGACCACTGGTGTTCATTTGTAACCTGGGTCAAATCGCAGGCTCAGCATTACAACAAGTGGGGCATGCTGACAGTTACCGCCTGGATGGTGGAATCAATAACTGGAAAGTTCAAGGCTTACCCCTGATTAAAAGCAAATAATACGCTTGGAGATTTTGAATGGCTGAAGTAATTATTTATTCCACCACCGTATGCCCTTATTGCATTCGCGCAAAGCAACTTCTTGAGCGTAAAGGCGTGGCTTATAAAGAAATTAACTTATCTAACGAAGCGCCTGAAGTACGTGTGGAACTAATGCAACGCACTAACCATCGTACTGTTCCACAAATTTTTATTAACGACCAGTTTATTGGTGGTTTTGATCAACTTTATGCTTTAGAGCGTGAAGGAAAACTAAACGAACTATTGGCTTAACCCTATATTAAGTCAGCTCTTCATATTAAGGATTAAAGAATGAGTGAACAACAAGCTCAACCACAATTAGCACTAGAACGTATTTACACTAAAGATATTTCTTTTGAAGTACCTGGGGCACAAGTATTTACTAAAGAATGGCAGCCTGAATTAAATATCAACCTGTCTTCTTCTGCAGAAAAAATTGATGCGACGCATTACGAAGTGTCATTACAAGTCGTGGTTCAAGCGAACAATGCAGGTGATACTGCATTTATCGTGGATGTAACTCAAGCCGGTATTTTCCTGGTTGACGGTGTTGAAGAAGAACGCCTGCCATATATTCTGGGTGCTTATTGTCCAAATATCCTGTTCCCGTTCTTACGCGAAGCAGTCAATGACATGGTCACCAAAGGAAGCTTCCCGCAATTGCTGCTTACACCAATTAACTTCGATGCTGAATTCGAAGCGAATATGCAGCGTGCACAAGCAGCCGCTGCTGAAGGCCAGGCTTAATTGTTTAAGCCAACCTGATATAAAAAAGACCGCATATGCGGTCTTTTTTATTGGCTTTCTTTTACTCCTCCCTTTAATAAAGGGAGGCTGGGAGGGATTAAAAAATCTAGATTATAATTTCCATAAATTTAATCCTCCCCAACCCTCCTTTAAAAAAGGGAGGAGCTTTTAGATGAATTTACTCACCATCCATCATTAAATCAGCGCTCATACCCACAGTATTAAAGCCGGCATCAACATACATAATTTCGCCAGTAATACCATTTGCCCAAGGTGAGCACAGGAACAATGCCGCATTACCGACATCTTCAATGGTCACATTACGTTTCAGTGGCGCAACTTTTTCATTCAGGTCGAGCATTTTACGGAAAGACTTGATACCTGAAGCTGCAAGAGTACGGATTGGACCTGCCGAAATGGCATTTACGCGAATGCCTTCTGCGCCAAGGCTTGATGCCAAATAACGCACACCCGCTTCCAATGATGCCTTCGCCATACCCATAACGTTGTAATTTGGCATTACACGTTCAGAACCCTGATAAGTCAAAGTCAGCAAGCAGCCTTGGCGAACTTTTAATAAAGGTTTTGCAGCACGTGCCATGGCAATAAAACTGTATGCACTAATGTCGTGGGCAATGTTAAAACCTTCACGGTCGGTAACATCGGTAAAGTCACCATCTAAAGTATGTGCTGGTGCAAAACCGATTGAATGAACCACGCCATCCAGACCATCCCAATGTTTTGCCAATTCTGCAAAAGCTTGGTCAATTTCAGCATCTACCGCCACGTCACAAGGGAAAACCAGTGTTGAACCGAATTGTGCAGCAAACTCATCAACACGTTTTTTTAATTTTTCATTCGGATAGGTAAATGCCAGTTCAGCACCTTCACGATGCAAGGCTTGAGCAATACCAAATGCAATGGATAATTTACTTGCAATACCCGCGATGAGAAAACGCTTACCCGCCAATAGTCCTTGTGCCATGTGAATCTCACTCAAAATAATTTAGCAGCATAATGCCAAGTCTGAAGCATTTGCGAAATTGCATAATGCGCCTTTTTTTAACATGTTGTGTAAAAATCAAAAAAAAATGCTCCACCATTGGGGAGCATTTCCGAACTGATCGTGCTATCTAGCTCGCTGTCCTGGTTAAAAGGATTAATCATCCCCTTGTAATAAACCCAGCAAGCGCAGGAAGGAATAATACATCCAGACCAAGGTCGCCAACAAGGCAATACCACACAACCATTCCATCGCTTTTGGCGCATACTGTGCCGCAGATGATTCGATCAGGTCAAAATCGAGTATAAGGTTTAAAGAAGCAATCACGGCGACAAAGGCAGCAAAGCCAATCCCCAACCAGTTACTTTCAAAAATATAGGGAATACTAGAACCAAAAGCCAACCCCATAACCATTTGCACCACAAATACAATGGCAATGGCAATCGAAGCGGACATCACTACAGCTTTAAATTTTTCTGTGGCACGAATAATCTGGAAGCGGTATAACCCAAACATGACCAATGTGGTAACAAAGGTTGCCAGCAAGGCTTGTAAAGGAACACCTGGAAATTTCAGCTGAAATACAACCGAAATTCCCCCTAAAAATGCCCCTTCAAACAGTGCATAAGGAATGGCTAATGTGGGGGCGGTATTCGGCTTGAATGTGACGATGAGTGCCAGGATAAATCCACCAATCGCTCCCACCATTGCGGCAGCATAAGCCATCGATATATTCAGGGTCAGAAAGCTATATAAAAAGAGTGATATACCGACTACAGCAGCAATTACTGTCAATATCACCGACTTTTGAATGGCACCTTGCACCGTCATGGCATGGTTAAAATCACTCTGGGTTTCGACCCGGGTTAAAATAGGATTATTACTTTGCATAATTCCCTCATTATTGTCATTTAGATTTTTGAATTAGGGGTTGTCCTCATTTGATAAATAGCTCAAAAAAATGACTATTTAGATGTTTAAAATTGAATGTTTAATGAAGAAATTGCTGATTTATTAAACAAGATACAAAGCAATTTGCTTCGTTAAATGAAATGAGGACACGCCCTAGTATAAAACGCATTTAAGAACAGAAAATGAATCTTTGCAACATTGCATAAAATATCGGTCAGAGAACAAAACCGATTCATGGCAAAACATGCCATTAAAAACCCATACTGATGGATAAAACCTGCTTTTACAATATTTTTCAAGATGCCAACTTTAAAGCATCCAGGGAGTTTTGCCAGAGTTGTGCGGCAAGAAAAGCCTGATCCAGATTCAGCGATTGTGCCAATCCATCCAGAACATAAGGTAAATTGACTGGCGTATTGCGAGTTCGATGTTCAGTGGAACTTTGACAGCATAAGGGTGTCATATCCGGACAATCAGTTTCCAGGACCAGATGTTCAGCACCTATAGCCTGAACCACGCGATGCAGTTTTTTGGCATTGGGATTGGTAATTTGCCCAGTGACGCCAATTTTAAAGCCCAGTTGAATAAAGGCCTTGGCTTCTTCTATGCCGCCACTAAAGGCATGGGCAATTCCCCCCAAGCTAAATTGTTGCTGTTTTAATATCGCCAGCGTTTCTGCATGTGATTTGCGGATATGCAATAACACTGGCTTATCAAACTGTTGCGCCAATTCCAGTTGTGCAGCAAAAAAATCTTTTTGTTTCTGAAACATGGCTGGCTGCTTGTGCTGTAATAAAAAGCTATCTAAACCAATTTCTCCAACTGCGACACAATCTTCCTTTTTCAAAAATGATTCTAAAGCGGCCAAATGTGCATTTTGATGCTGTTCAATATAAACAGGATGCAATCCCGGTGCTAAATAACTTTGGGGAGCATCTTTTAATTGATTGAGAAAATGCTGCGTGTAAAGCAGATCCTGAAAACGTGACTGAACAAAACCAATCAAAATCAGGCGTTCTACTCCAACTGCTTTGGCCGCATGCGCCAGTTGCTCGCGATCTGCATCGAAATCGGGAACGTCAAAATGGGTATGGGTATCAAACAGTGAATAAGACATTAAGATCGGGCTTTATTTGCGACAGGTGCACTTGCCGATGCAGCATCATTTTTGACTTCAACTGGAGGCAAGTACTCTTTCTTCAGTACGGTTTGCAACTGCTCATAAGGAATGGTCAAACGTGGCAATCCCACCACATAAGGCCCAATTTCATATTCGCCATATTGCAAAATCAGACCTTGAGTGGATAGGTAAAAATTGTCCGATAAAGTAAATTTCCACGCCTGTTCGTATTCTTCAACGCTATTTGCCAACTTGGACTCAATAACCCAACGTTTAAACTCTTCATGAGCTTTCTGTTCCAGTACAGCTTTCTGCTTGGGCGCCAGAATATCATCCAACTCGACCATTTTTTTCTTTTTCAAATCAAAGTTATAATAATACTGTGAGGATGAACCATGTGCGCCACCCAGATAACTGCTGGAATTTAACACCACAGTTGCCAAAGGTTGGCCTGCATTGAGAATCTTCGGCTTGATCATCAGGCTGATCTGATGATTGGCACTTAAGGCTTTTAGTTCTTTATCCAGCGATAAAAAGGTCTGTAGATAAGGCGCCACCTGTTTTTCCAGTTTCTGTTTCGGTGTTTCAATAGTTTCCGATGCAGCAGCTTCAGATGCCTGAGCTGGATTTAAATCTTTCGAATTTCCACTTGCTGTAGTCGCCTGCTGCTCTGTCTTCAACAATTTCGGCGAAATATCTAAAATTTGATCCAGCTGCTTTAAAACTTGTTGATCAATAAATTCATCAATAAATGCCTGGTTACTGGAAAGACGCTCGACATTTATTTCAGGACAACTATTCCCATCACATTCAGGCAAATTTAAAGTCAGCTTTTCCGTGTCGCCTGCCAATGTTAAAGCTTTGGCTTGAGCAGCTTGCGATTGGGCTACTTTGTCCTCTTTTTTAGGCTCAGCTTGTTTAGGTTGGCATGCACTCAAGGTAATTGCCGCCGCAACAACACTGAGAGTAAAGATCGTTTTATTTTTTAGCATCATCTGACCTATAAACTTAAATCTGGTAAATGGACGTTCACTCAATATCTGGATTGATTACCGATGACTAAAACATATGCTGATAAGCGTCAGCTTTCAATATCTGCTTGGTTTGTTCTTTGGTTAAATAAATATCCAGCTGGGCACCATCTTTAACAATTTCATGGGTGCGATAATGCAAACCGATCCCTTCCTGATCAAAGAACCAGTCTGCCTGTCCCCAATACAGTTTCTTTGGCGCTTTCTGTCTGACTTCAGCCTTTTGTTGCTTTAACCATTTTTGATAAGCCTGCTGCACAATACTATTCATGGCGGTTTGCTGCTGAGGTTCCAGAATATCCAGCAACGTCACCGCTTTGTGTTTTTTACGGTCAGCTACAAAGAAATAATAGCGCTCTTTTACTTTTATTTCTTCTTGCATCGTGTCAACTCCTAATTGCATCAGCACATACTGGTTCCGCTGATAGGCAATTCGGGTATACATTGACAGTTCATAGGGCTTATTTTTGGCAAATTTTGCCTGCCAGGCATCCGACTTTTTCACATAGGCATTTACGGCCTGCTGCAGGCTCATGTCCTGTTTTAAGCCAATTTGATCTTGAATAACCTTGGCTTGACTCTTGGCAATCCAGTCATTTAACCAGGCATCTTCGGTATGTACCGTTTGAATACTCAGGTCTATACAGTTCTTGGTTTCGCAAAAAGGCAAGGCAATTTTTGCCGGCTGTTCCTGAATATTTAAATACGGCAAGACATCTGCCTTTTCGGTTTTAAATACCGAAGTGGATGACTGTTCCTGATCAGGTTGTTTGGATTCTTGTTTTGAAGCATCACAGGCACTGAGCATCAGCCCCATGATGATTACGGATGTAGCCCCGAGTTTTCCGTTCATGCTGACCACTCTTTTTTTCAAGCAATTCATTTATCTTAATAATTTTACACAGGGTCTGTTGACACTTCATCTATGTTTGCGACGATACATATTGATGAAATGTCATCAACTCCCTAAAAAAACAGCTTCATAAAGAAGCTGTTTTCTGGTTGTCTTAGTGTTCACGGGTATTACGGAACACGATATCCGGATAACGCTCCTGCATCAGCTGCAAATTCACCCGGCTTGGTGCAAGATAGGTCAAGTGACCGCCCCCATCCACTGACAACTGGTCATGGGCTTTTTTCTTGAATTCGTTGAATTTCTTCTCATCTTCACAAGATACCCAACGAACGGTATTGATGCTGACCGGCTCGTAGACGCAGTCTACTTTATACTCTTCTTTCAGACGGTACGCGACCACTTCAAACTGCAGCACACCGACTGCACCCACAATCAGGTCATTGCTGTTTTGCGGCATGAACACCTGGGTTGCACCTTCTTCTGAAAGCTCTTTCAGACCTTTTTGTAGCTGTTTCGACTTCAATGGATCTTTCAGACGCACACGGCGGAACATTTCCGGAGCAAAGTGTGGAATACCGGTAAACTGTAGTTTTTCCCCTGAAGTAAAGGTGTCACCAATCTGGATGGTGCCGTGGTTGTGTAAACCAATAATATCGCCCGGCCATGCTTCTTCTAGGTGCTGACGGTCACCGGCCAGGAAGGTCAAGGCATCACTGATGCGCACGTCTTTATCAATACGCACATGCTTCATTTTCATGCCTTTTTCGTACTTACCTGAACAGATTCGCATGAAAGCAATACGGTCACGGTGTTTCGGATCCATATTGGCCTGAATCTTGAAGACAAAACCGGTAAAACCTTCTTCAGTGGCGTCTACTTTACGGTCTTGGGTCGGATGTGCTTTAGGTTCAGGTGCATAATTGCTGAAAGCCTCCAGTACATGATCTACACCAAAGTTACCCAGCGCGGTACCGAACAAGACCGGAGTTTGACGACCAGCAAGGAATGCTTCATGGTCCAGTGGCTCATTGGCCATTTGTACCAGTTCCAGCGATTCTTCAAATGCAGCCCAAGCCAGTTCCCCGACTTTCTCACGCAGATCGGCATGATCATAACCATCACGGACTTCGATATCGGTAATCACGGAACCAAAACCGGCTTTATAAACGTAGAATTTTTCTTCCAGAAGATTATAAACACCGGCAAAATCACGCCCGGTGCCGAGTGGCCAGGTTAAGGGCACGCATTTAATTTTCAGGACGTTTTCAATTTCATCCAGCAACTCTAAAGGCTCCCGGATTTCACGGTCCATTTTGTTGACAAAAGAAATGATTGGCGTGTCACGCATACGACACACATCCATCAATTTAATGGTCCGTTCCTCGACCCCTTTCGCACCGTCAATTACCATCAGTGCAGAGTCCACCGCCGTTAGGGTACGGTAGGTATCTTCCGAGAAGTCTTCATGCCCCGGGGTGTCCAGCAGATTGATCATCTTGTCTTTAAACGGGAACTGCATCACCGAGGTGGTGATCGAAATTCCACGCTCTTTTTCCATTTCCATCCAGTCTGAAGTCGCCGCACGGTCAGACTTACGGCTTTTCACCATACCGGCAACCTGGATCGCCTGACCCCATAACAGCAGTTTTTCTGTCATGGTAGTTTTACCGGCATCGGGGTGGGAAATAATCGCGAACGTCCTGCGAGTCGCGACTTCTCTAGCGAGTTGCTCTTTAAACATAGGAAAAATCTTCAATATGTACACCGTTTTGTACACACGTATCAATGTGTATCAAGCCAGTGAAGTGATAACTTAAAATTGGCGCAATTGTAGCAGATTTATAATTATTGTATCGGGGTGTTGGTGATTAAAGCACTCTGATCAACACTGATAGACGGTTCATATCTCTAGATGGCATCATTCTATCCCCTAGCTATCTATTCAGTGAAAATTAAGAAGAATTGCTGTAGCAATGAGGCTGCTGTTCACACATAAACATCATCAGCATGAGAAAATAATTCTACACAACAATAAACAAACTGTAGATAAACAAAAGCCCGGATGATTTCACCCGGGCCCAATTAACACTTAAATTATTCTGCTTTCTTCACACCAGTGACATCAACTTCTACCCGGCGATCCGGCTGCAAACAGGCAATCAGTGTTGCAGTTGCCTTATTGCCCACACAACTGGTGGTTTTAGGCTGACTTTCACCGGCACTTGCCACTTCCATCGCCACATTCACACCTTGGCTCATCAGATAATCCTTGACCGTGGTTGCCCGGGCTAGGCCCAGACGCTGGTTGTAGCTTTCCGAACCAAGACGGTCAGTATGACCAGTAATACGAATCTGTTCAATCCGTACATAACCATTACTGATGCGGCTCGCCAGTTCATCCAGCTGACGGCGTCCTTCAGGTAACAGATCCGCAACAGTGGAACGGTCGAACTTAAATAGGGCATCCGCAGACAGTTCCACACGCTCCATCTGTACAGGTGCTGGTGGAACCACAACTGGTGCAGGAGCCGCTTCTACCGGCGGACACCATTTATTATCAACATTCTGCAGGCTGGCACACGCTGTCAAACTAAGCAAAGCTGAAGCCGCACATGTCATTATCAGTTTTTGTTTCATCACGATTTCCTTCTATTTCATGCTTGAATGGTCATCCCCGGCATGGCATATGCCGGGAATGACCTGCTTCAGAATTACCAGCTGTGTTTCAGACCAATCGTGCCGGTGTAACCATTACGGTCTTCACCAGACAGCTCTTGCTGATAGCGTGCATCTGCATAAACATAGGCAGATGTGGCAATCGGCAACTGCATCCCTAAACCAACCTCACCCCAAGTACGGCTATAGTCTTCATTCAACTTGTCACGGCCAATATTGACATCAGTCGGTTCAATAAAGTCGCTCAGTACATTGGCAACTGCATAGAAAGTTTTGGTACGGTAGTCTGCAGTCGGTGCGTTATAGGCTAAACGTGTACCAATACGACCTCTCAGGCTGTGTTGATCATCCTGATCTACATGTGCACTGCCATCATTGAAGTCTTCCAAGCTAACAAACTGATAAGACAATTGAGCCTGCGGTTCAATCAGCCAGTGGCTGTTGCCCAATTTGTACGGACGACCCACCTCAGCGGATAAGCCAGCACCCCAACCGTCCTGATCAGCATTATGACCATCACGAGCTTTATATTCGTTTTGCAAATAAGACACTTGACCAACTAAATCCAGATAGCTGCCATTTTTATCGTAATAAGTCGAGTACAATCCTACACTTGCTGCATCGGTAGTGCCTTCACCGGTAAATTTATCTGCAACGATCTGTGCATTTTCGGCGCGGTATTGGTCAAAGAAGTCGATCTTGCTTTGGCCATAGCCCAGCATGAAACCGGTATGACGACGTGAACCATTGTCCGGATTGTAGTTGACTGAAAAATCATAGCCCAGTTGCGCTACGAAGTTATCCATTTCCATATCCAGACGGTTATCACCCGTTAACTCGGTATTGCCGCCACGTACTCGTGCCCATACCTGGTTGCCCTGAGTTTCCTGGCATTCACCACACTTGTCCCAAGCCCAAGTCTGCTGCTCACCGACACGATCATGCAAGGTACCCAGCATGTCATAGCCCAGCAAGGTGTTGGCATATGGCATTTGGGTATAGCCCGATACTTCCGCTTTATAGATTGGAGTACCTTCTGCATTCAAGGCATTCAGCGTCCAGCTATATTCCGTTCCTAGTTCATTTGATATTAGTTGACCTTCACCAGCATTTGACGTTCCTGCCATTCCAGTAAATGTACCACCACCTGTTGGATCTGTAACAATGACCGTCGGAAGTTGAGTGATCTGATCTGCCGCAGTAACATCGCCTAAACCGTTAATCGCGGTCACATGGGTATTCCCTGTTGCAGTCCCATTAATCACAAGTTGATCTGATGCGCCTGTAGCCAGATTCACATCCACAATTAAATCTGAACCAGCAGCATAATTCCCTTCAACGGTTAACGTGTTGACAGGTGCTGCATCACCACGATGCAAGTCGATAGTACCAAAATTGTTCACATTCGCAGTTACTGTCGATGCAAGGGTTCCTGGTGCCAACGCGAGCGTACTACCCTCTTCAATATTCAATGTACCTGTTGTAGTTGGCGCGAGCATCATGATTGTTGGCACAGGCTCAGAATCACCTGATAAATTAAGATCACCACTCAGGCTAAAGACTGCACCATCCTGCACATTAACGGTTTCCCAGCCTACCAGTGCGACATTACCCGCTGCACCTGGCAAGATAGGCTTATCAGGATAAGTCACTTCGGCTGGCTCTTCGGCTGAAAAACCCGTCAAATCCACACCGATATTTAAGGTATCCGCTTGCGAACCGCCGTCCAGATAGCTAAGTTCTGAAACATCAGTTCCTGCTTTCAGGCTCAGGGTATCTGAACCAGCTTCCATCCAGATATCACCGACTATTTTACCGCCAGTTGCAATCAGCGTATCGTCACCTGCTTTCAGATTAATACCACCGACTAGCGTACCACCTTGCTGATTAACCGTTTCGTCACCAGCGCCACCTAAAATGGCGTACATATCTGCCAACTCCCAATTCGCAGGATTTTCTGGTTCGTTAGGGAAAGGTAAATCACCTTCAACTGGGACATAATCTCTAAAAGCAGCCGTAATATTTGCAGTATTGGTAATTTCAGCAGCACCCGCGGTATTGACACGAATACCATTACCAATAGCACTGATTATATTTCCAGATGTATTGACGACAACTTTGTTGGCATTCACAAACTCGGTGCCATCGTCATTATGACCACCTGAGTGAGCATAGATTCCATCTTCATAGGCCAACAAATCACCTGAAGAATTTACTGTAACGGTTCCACCGCCAGAATGGGCATGAATCGCACGTCCACCATTGCTAATATCCTGCATGGCGGTTGAACTATTGGCATAAACCACTTCATTATTGATAGGCTCAAGCGTTGCAGCCACAATATTAGCAGCATTATTGACAATCACGTTACCACCACCGGAATGGGCATGAATGCCGGATTCAGCAGCTTGAATCGAGCTACCATCAGCGGTCGCGACAGTTACAACACTTTTATTTCCCGATGCTAATCCATCTTCGCCTTTATAGTTGCTAGTATGGGCATGAATACCACTTTCACCAGCAACAATTTGCGCAGTTGAAGCCAAATTCACTGTTACATCGCCTGCGCCAGCATGCGCATGAATACCGTTACCGCCAGAATTAATCGTGCCAGCCATCGCTACAGTGACATCACCGGCTTCACCTTCCGCAGCGATACCACCATCACCAGCACCAATGACTGCACCCGCATCCTGACTAATACTTACGGTTCCCAAGCCACCTGCAACTCCCTTAATTCCAGCACCGCCAGCCGCAATGGTACTCGTAGACAGCTGTGTGATAGAAATGGCTTGTGGCGTTTCAGGATAAATTCCTGTTGGTGATAGAGTATCGACATAAACACCATGACCACCACCGGCGGTCACTACAGCTACTTCGCGGGTATCCCCGGTGGGCTCCATGACCTGAAGATAAACAGGATCACCATTTTCATCAAATACAGGTTTGTCGTGTTCAATTAACTGGACATAGACAGGATTATTGAACTCATCAACAACCAATTCACCATTTCCATCGGTTTGCTGAACATAGAGAGGATTGCCGCTTCCATCCACAGCAGGGCCTAATACATTTCCGGTATACGTGGCACCAAACACACGATCTGGGGTATTGATATCTCCCGCAATGGTTACGTTCACATTACCGGTCTGGTTGGCTGCATAAATACCATGTGCAGTACCTGTAGCAGTCAAACTACTTTCAGCACCTAAATGAATTAAAGTATTGCCTGCATCGGCAGCTTGCCCGACAGTTCCAAATGTACCATTGCCAACAATCTGTACAACACCGGCAGGAACAGCGGCGAGCTCTAATTCACCATGCTTGCCTTTGGTGGTCTTGGCCATATCGGTGGCATTCTTATCCAAATAGGCCTGCTGTGCTTGCGTTAATGTACCGCTTCCATCTCCCAATAAATTGAAAGCAGTTGATGCATAGTTATTGGTAGCTTCCAGCGATGAATAATTAAACTGCGCGCCATTGGCCACGACAATGGTTGAATCTGGTTGAGGATCTGGCAAAATTTCAGGATAAGATCCAATTTCAGCATCAATCGGCCCTACAACAACAGGCGTTGTTGCAGAAGTCAGAGTAACGCTCGCATCACTTCCATCTACAATAATTTGTGAATAACTGGCTGCTGGTAAATCAACTGCAAAAGCTGCAGAGCTGCCTACGGTTCCCGCCACAGCAAGGCTGGTCGCCAAAATGGTTTTTGCTAAACGTCCCCGGCTGCGCTTGCCCTTTGCCTGTGCTAGCTCACTAACAGCCACCCATGTACCTAATGCTTCATTATATATACAACGATAAATCTTATTCATAATCTAGTCCTCTCAACAAAATGAGGTGGAAATTAGATGCCTTTGACCAGCATCCTTTTTTTCTTAAATTGAAACGTTTTATTTAAAAGTTAATGATTTCGTGAAAATACATTTAAAGATTACTAAAGTGTTTCCTTCACTTTTTATTCATAATGTTTACAATTTAGAGCTTTTCCAACAACACAAATATGGCTTTTTGTATCATTTTTAGACAAAATCATCTAAGTCACCTAAATCGGAAACAATACTTTAATTTTTTGTAAAATGTATAAATTTCAACCATATACATTATCTCCGACTAAAGTTGCACAAAAAAGTCCATTGAATAAAAAATAATTATATTTATTTATATCAACAACTTAGTTAAAAAATAACTTTTTAAAGATGATTGGAACTGGTAAAAGCAATCATTATTATTTTTATCTTATATTTGTAATGCTGACATTTTATTCCATTGTAACTAGACCAAATCAAAAGCAGCTGAATATAGTTGAAATATAAAGTGGATTTTCAAACTACTCTTCAGCCAGACTATGAATTTATCAAATAAACTTAATGATATTATTCACCCTAGGTGGGAAATAATGGCAAATGTACGTCGCTGAGCGACCTGCACCGCTAACTCATCTTTAAAACTTATGGAAAATACTTACTGCAGAACCAGAGTGCTCAAGATCAAATACGATCAATATGAAAAATTGACCATATTGCAACAGATCATAAAACTTTTGAAATAAACTAAACCTGTTCAACCCGCATCAATTTTAAGTAAATAGTGCCTTGTCCATTGTTTCCAGACGGTTCACATCCATTGGCATTCCCAACAGAAAACCCTGCAATTGCTGACAGCCTAAACGGGTCAGGATGTCTGCCTGCAAAGGTGTTTCAACCCCTTCTGCAGTGACCACCAAACCCAGTTTTATGGCCAGCTGGATAATACTTGCCAGAATGATTTCATCTTTTGAGCCGACTGCCAGATCCCGGATAAATTCCCGGTCTATCTTCAACTCATCCACAGGCAGGTTCTTCAAATATAAAAAGCTGGAATGCCCGGTTCCAAAATCATCAATCGCCAGTTTAATTCCCATCTGACGTAAGCGCTCAAAACTCCGAATGGTAGAGTCCACGTGATGCATAGCTGTCGATTCTGTAATTTCGATGGCTAAATGATTAGGATTAATCTGATATTGAGCAAATAATTTTTCTAGTGTTGTAAACAGATGTTTATGTTCAAATTGTACGGCGGATAAATTCACTGCGACTGGAAAATAGTTGGAATCGGTCTGTTCCCAGATTTGAATTTGCTTACAGGCTTGCTCGAGTGCCCAATAGCCCATTTGAATAATCAGCCCGGTTTTTTCAGCCCCCGCGATAAACATGTTT
The DNA here is from genome assembly GCF_044130295.1 of Acinetobacter uliginosus. Classification (NCBI taxonomy): domain Bacteria; kingdom Pseudomonadati; phylum Pseudomonadota; class Gammaproteobacteria; order Moraxellales; family Moraxellaceae; genus Acinetobacter; species Acinetobacter uliginosus. The sequence continues at coordinate 43,840 of NZ_JBIQOC010000018.1, forward strand.
GGCGTCAACATTCCCAAGCTTGGATGATTCCAGCGGATCAGGGCTTCTACGCCGCAAATGGCATAATCCCCAGTGGTAAATTTGGGCTGATAAAACAGAACAAATTGTTGTTCTTCAACTGCTTTATATAAATCATTAATCAGCTTGGTCTGACTTTTGGTCTCCTGCTGATCAGCACTGTAACTAAACAGCGAATAGGTATTTCTCCCTTGATATTTCGACGTCAACATGGCTGCATCCGCATTAATCAGTAGATCCTGCAAATTATTACCATGATCGGGATACAGGGCGATGCCAATGCTGCTGGAAATATTGATCTCTTTACCGGCAATCAAAAAGCTGTCCTGGATTTGTTCCAATAACTGCTCGGCCTTTTCAACTGCATGTTCGAGGGTAGCCTGTTCCAGCACCATCAAAAACTCATCTCCCCCTAGACGAAGCAGTTTTTCGTTTGGTTTCAGATTCTGCTGAATGCGGGTCGCCAATTGCACCAGCAACTGATCACCGATATGATGCCCAAATACATCATTGACCGCTTTAAAACGATCTAAGTCGATATAGAGAAAGGCAATTTTATCATCCCTGTAACGATGATCGGTAAATAAAAAATGTGAATATTCCGCCAGGAATAAACGATTGGGCAACTTAGTTAAATTGTCCTGCACAGCCTGATTGGCCAGTTCACGATTGGCTTTAGAAAGCTGTATATTTCGGATTTCCAGTCTTTGTTCCAGCACAGCGACACAAAATGCAGCGAGAAAAATTAAACTGGTGACTAAAATCACACTTAATAAAATTAATCCCTGGCCAGTTTGATAAGGTGCAATCTGTTGATCTGCAGAAACTTCATAAAAAGCGATTGCCCACATACCGACATAGTGCATCGCGACAATGGTTAGCGCCATCATCAATACCAGAAAAATCTTGATCATCAGCTTTTGCTGTACTGCATTTTTATATTTAAAAATAAGCCAGAACGTTAAACCTGAACCTGCAATTGCAATTAAAACAGAAAAAATTGTCAGCAAAGGATCATAATAAATCCGATGCTGATTGATGATCAGCGCCATCATGCCAGTATAGTGCATTCCGGCACTACCTATTCCCATCAGTACCGCACCTAAAACAAGCCGGCCGAAGGGTAAGGTTTCTCGTGTAGTCAACCAAATGGCAAAAGTAGATGCAATGAACGCAATAATATAGGAAACAAAAGTAAGACTATAATCAAAAGAGTAATCTGCTGGTAAATGACAAGCGAGCACACCAGCAAAGTGCATACACCAAATTGCAGCTCCAAGCATCAGACCACTGATGATGAGAAGCATTTTTTCATATTTCTGACGCAGGCCACGGAATAATAATTGTTCGAATGAAACAGTAAAATAACAGACCAAAATAGTAACAACTATCGAAGCAATCACCAGACTAAAATCATAATGTATATGAACCATATTCAGTTCCGTATAAGGTATCTTTCTTGTTTTAATCCACGTGATTGATACTTTTCATACAAGCAAGAAAATTTTTATCTTTAAAGAGTGGTTATAAAAACAATCAATTAAAACAAGAATCTAATACTATTCCATTTTGGTCAAGTGATAATTGCTCTATTCTTTTTTATTTCTAATGTATTCATTTTACAATAGAAACATAGTTCAACATTTTTATCATTATCCTCACACCGTTCATATTTTTAAAATCATTTTAAAACTAATGCCTCTGTTTGCTCATGCATCAATAAAAAGCCAGTCAGATCAACTAACTGGCTTTTTCGGAAAATTTAAATGAAAAATACCAAATTACAGCGCCTACTGGCCAGCAGCCTTAGTGGATTGTAATTTTGCATAATCTAATAAAATATTGGCAGATTCCATAACAAAGCTTTCTTCTTCGGGTAAAGCAGGTCGTTGTGTTGCTTTCATTTTCGCACGCGACTCGATTAAAGCATCCATTGAGGCTTGATAACTTTCCCAATTAGCATAAGGCTTTTGCCCCGTCAGGCTGCGGCGCTGATTTTCCGCCTCTAAAGTTTTCTGCTCAAGTGCGTTCAGCTCGGCTTTGCGCTGATCAATATCCAGCACTACACGCTTTTGCTCATCGGTTTTTTTCGCAATCGCTTTACGTTGCTCCAGATATTTAAATTGCGGATCAACACTTACACGCTGTTGTGACATTTGTGCCAGATTTTGCACATAAGGTTGTACCGAACCTTCACGCTTAAATGGTGCAGTTGGAATGGTATCCCATTTCAAGGCATTCTTCGCCTTACGCTCGCCAAACTCTTCATTGTAGATATCAACCAGCTTGATATCAGGTACTACCCCTTTATTTTGGGTACTTCCACCCGTAACACGATAGAACTTACGCTGGGTCAAGGTTGCCTGACCATAGGCCAAAGTATCCAGTTGAACCTGGGCTGTACCTTTACCTGTGGTGGTACTGCCAATCACGATACCACGCTCATAATCCTGAATAGCAGCAGAATAAATTTCACTGGCCGATGCTGAAGCCAGATTAACCATGACCGCCAGTGGACCGGCATAGGTTTGTGCACCACCGTCATCGTCCTCAAATACGCTGACATTGCCATTACCGTCGCGAATTTGCACCACTGGACCAGATTTGATGACTTGTCCCAGCATACGTGCAACTTCTTCCAGCGAGCCGCCCGGGTTATTACGCAAATCGATAATAATCCCTTCTACATTCTTGGCTGCCAGGCTTTTTAAAGCATTGTTGGTGTCTTCAGAAACCGAACGATAATCCGCACCTGCACGGCGCGCACGATAATTCAAATAAAATGACGGAATTTCAATTACACCAAAGGTATGGTTTTTGCCATCCCGTTTGATCTCAACTGTACGTGAACGAACACCCGCATCTTCTTCCTGAATGACATCACGCACCAGGCTGACTGTACGTGCCTGCCCCATTGATGCACCCGCACCCAACAAACGTAGACTCACCTTGGTTCCACGCTTGCCACGGATCAGGCCGACCACTTCATTACTAGCCCAACCGATCACATCGACCATTTTATCGCCGTCTTGTGCTACACCAATAATACGGTCTCCCGGTTTAATCTGACCTGATTTGCTGGCCGGACCACCTTCAACAATCGTTTCAATCTTGGTGTAATCTTCATTACCGCGTTCAGGACGAATCGAAACCCCGATCCCCTCTAGCTGCAAGGTGGTTTGACGGTTCAATTCCATCGCATCAACCGGCGGGAAATAATTGCTATGCGGATCATAGGTCAGCATCATCGCATTCAACGTCTTGTCGAGAACATCATCACTTTTAACACGGGTAATGCGTTCAAGTTGACGGGTATAACGCTTGGTCAAGGTTTGAACTGGAGTTAAATCTTCAGGGCTAGCCAGATCCTGACCATTGGCCAGTGTCGGATCATCTTTTAAGGCTTTTTGCTTCGCAGACTCTTCTTCTTTACTAATGTTTAAGTTGATGAGTTGCGATACCAGCATTTTTTGCCAATGTGCGCGCTGCTCTGCTGCGGACTTGAAATAAGGCGCTTTTTCGCGATCAGTATCAATATAGACATTGGTTTGTTTCAGGTTTTGCGGCTTTTTCAATTCCGCCAACATGAACTCATAAAACTGTTTCAAGCGGTCACGATATTGGGCATGAATCAAGTAAGGGCCTGATAAATCGCCTGCTTTTAATGCTGCACCAAAATTTGCACCATACTTTTTCTTATATTGTTCAACTTCAGATGCCAAAAATAATGAATGGTCTGCATCCAGACTATCTAGATAAAAGTCAAGAATACGATTGGAAGTCGCCGCGTCTAAACGCTGATTTAAATAATGCTGACGGTCAACCAAAGTCGCCAATTGGCGTGATACAAGGGCTTGTTCCTGCGTTGGCTGAATGCTTTGAGAAACTGCAATGGTATTGTTTGCAGCAATTGCCTCATTTACTACATGAGTAAAGAAAAACCCTCCAGTCGCAATTGCAACTGCACAAGCTAATGATTGAAGTTTCATAAATAATTCGTACTTCCTTGGTCTTTGACCAATATTACAACGTCGTTTTTCGACATGAACGCAGTATATTCAAAATCTTAAACAACTTAATATGTGTATGTCGTGTAGTTTTATCATATTCTGTACTGTCAAAATGTAGCAAATCATTGCAGAATTCGGGTATTGTTTTTCTTTATAAAATTCCAACACGGACACCGATATGATTGGCGCATTGATGCTAGACATCGCTGGCACAGAACTTACTCAAGAAGATATTGAACTATTACAGGCACCGCAAGTAGGCGGCATGATTTTATTTTCACGAAATATACAATCACCTGAGCAGGTTCGTGCTTTAACCGATCATATGCGTCATATCAGACCCGATATTTTAATTGCCGTCGATCAGGAAGGCGGTCGGGTGCAGCGTTTAAAACAGGGCTTTACCTTGCTGCCTGCCATGGGTCGCTTAGGCGAACTTTATCTGACTGAACCTGAACGTGCTGTGGAATTGGCTGAACAATGTGGCTGGCTGATGGCCACCGAAGTGCTTGCTGTTGGGATTGATTTCAGTTTTGCCCCGGTACTGGATTTGAATGATGTCAGTGATGTGATTGGTGATCGCGGTTTTGCCAAAAATATTGATGATATTGTTCCCCTTGCCCGTGCTTTCATCAAGGGTATGAAACGTGCGGGCATGGCCAATACCGGTAAACATTTCCCGGGCCATGGTTCGGTTAAGGCCGATTCACATATAGCCGCACCAGTAGATTCACGTTCCTATGAAGAAATCTATCATAAGGACATGCAAACCTTTATCCAGCTGATGCCGCAACTGGATGCCTTGATGCCCGCACATGTGATTTATGACCAGGTTGATCCGAATCCTGCTGGTTTCTCACCCTACTGGATTCAAAATATTTTGCGTCAGCAACTCAACTTTGATGGCGTGCTGTTCTCCGATGACTTAACCATGCAGGCAGCCTGTGTTGCCGGTGGTGCCGATGCCCGTATTCAGGCTGCACTCAAAGCTGGTTGTGATATGGGTCTGGTCTGTAATGACCGCTCAGCAGCATGTACGGCATTAGAAGGGATTCGTGATTTGCCTTTACCGAATCAAACACGTCTGGAGCGTATGCGTGGTAAAATTCCAGAGATTAGTGTTGGGCAAGCGCTGGACTTGGGAGCAGAATGGCAAAAAGTTCGCGATAGCATCGAAAACTTTAAAAAATCATTGAATTAATACGACAAAAGGAACACGACAAGGTGTTCCTTTTTCTTTATGATAAACAAAAATAAAAGTATGCTTAATTCAGCTCATTTTGCTTTGCATCAAAACTAAAAATAAGCAAAACTGGCAACGTAAGATAATCGACCAATAAACAACCAAAGTTAAAAACTAAAAAAAAGATAAGGTCAAGATGACATGACACAACAACTTTCAGAACATCGACATATTTCATTTACTGCCCATTACACTGGTTACATCTGGTATACCATGGGAATTTCTCATCCAGTTTTTGCGACCTCTAAAGGGAAAATGCTGGCCAAACTGGTGCATCCTTTAGAAAGCTGGGCTGAAAAATTTGTCGGCGGCAGTATGCGTACCACCTTAAAACAACGCCACTGCATGATTGATCAGCATCTGGCCCAACTGATCGAACAGCATCCAGATTTACAGGTGCTTGAAATTGCCAGCGGGCTTTCTCCGCGTGGCTGGAGTTTCCGGCAGAAATTTCCTGATATTGATTATCGTGAACTGGATTTACCCGATATGGCAAAAATCAAAACCCAGGCTTTAAAACAGATTGATACCCATAGTCCAGAGGTTTTATCGGTAGACTTATTCACTGCAGATTTTGAACAGGCTTTTCATGTATTTGATCCCAAGCGCCCCTTGGTGGTGATTAGTGAAGGTCTGATCAACTATTTTAACAAAGACATGTTATTACAACTGCTGCAAGCCATTAGACATTACGGTCAGAATTTCAAAGAACTGCATTACCTTACCGACATCTATCCAGAACCGGTGAAAAATAAACTAGCCAATTTTATTTGGGCCAGCAGTAAATTGCTGAAATGGATGTCCAAGAGTGCGTTTAGTTTCCATTTTATTAATCCCCAGCAAGCCCAGGAATTTTTCCAGCAAGCCGGTTTTGAACAGGTCAGTATTGTACAGCCACAGCAGTACTTTCAAAATTCAGCTGTGCCCCTCACCTCTAACGAGGAGCATCTAGGTGATCTGGTCTGGATGATTCATGCAAGCAAAAAAAACAGCGTTATATAACGCTGTTTTTATTTGGGATGGATCACAAATTAACTGACCGATTCTAAAACCGTCATCACTTCTTTTTGTCGTTGCACATAACGCAATAAACGTTCCGCCACATCAAAACTACCATGCTTGAATAAAGCCCGAACTCGGGTTGGATAAACTTCAAAAATTAAGCACTCAATTTTAAATCGACCTTCTTCATCTTCCAGATGCAAGGCCAAATCACGTGGATATTGTGCAGCTTTTTCTGCCGCGCCTTGAGTAAACTCAAGTAAAACGCCAAAAAAGTTTAAATCAACAATATGGGTAGGTAACTGCAAATCTGAATGGCGATGCGTTAATACAGTCATCGGTTTTTGTACCGCAATACGTTCTTCACCACGGCGCTCCAAAGTCAATAACTGAGCACGTGTCATCGGGATAATCCCTTCTACAGTCTGGATAGATTGCCCCTGCAAGAAGGTTGCAAACAGGCTCATGGTTTCTTTACGGCGCTGTAATTGCGGTACATGGTCGGCATTTGCAATCATTGCAAATTCCATATCTGGACATTGCAAAGCAAAATTGGCATTTTCATGCGGCAAGGTAAAACTGTCATATTGCCCACATGCAACCAGTACTTTACATTGCGGAATAGGGACATCGGTTAAACGCAATAAGCGGCTACAGTTGATTTCATAGCGGTCTTGCTCTGTTGCGGTAAATTCAGCCATCTGTTTAAAGAATAAACGCTTTGCTGTCGGTGACATTCGGGTTTGATCGATTTTGGCATGATTGACCAAATACAAAATCACCGCCTGACCGAATTCATCCATGCGCTGTTCATTCATTAAATGCAAGGATTCTTCCAGCAACATACGCCAGCTTTTACGCGTTTTTTGCATCACGCCCATCAGAATCATGCGATCGACCAGTTCCGGACGTTGCACGGCAAAACTTGAAGCCACAACAGAACCGAGCGACATGCCCATCACTGAAACTTTAGATAAGTTTTCAATATCGACCCACTCACCCAACATTCGAGCCAAATCAGGTAATTCCAGTGTGCCTGCAGAAATGCCGGTATCGCGATTGGTAATTTGCTGATTGGCACCCATGGAAGGCAGATCAATTAAAATGATCGGGCCTGCACTGAGCAATTGCTCCACACAATATTTATAAGAATTAAAATTTTGAAAAGCCCCCCCAATAATAACGATTGGAGTGTTATGGATGGTTTCTGGCTGAGCAATAGCCATATATTCAATTTTCCAGCCATTAATCCAGGTGGTACGTGCTGGTTCTTTAAAACTGTTCCTATGGTAAAGATCAAAAAAACCAGAATTTGAGTTTGATTCTTCTACTTCCGAGTCCATTTGGATCATGGAATTCATATCCCTTCCTCCATTCTTGCCTTATTGTTATTTTGCAAGAAAATAAATATAGAATTTCTGCGTCATGCTGCATCCATTCTTCGCTGTAATTATCAGACTTCACTGTCCTTATCATTTCATAATATACAGAGGAGGTTAGCTCAAGCAACTGATTCCATGACCACTTATCTAAATTTACCTACAAAAGGATTTCAAAATATTAACAGACCGAAAGTTTCAGGGACTTTTTTCTGAGCAGATGCTTCATTGTCTGGTTCCAGGCTGTTACTATCGAAGATGTAATTTCTAAGTGATCAAACCGCTATGCAAGATTCGATTGAACAATATATGCAAACGGTAGGACAACAGGCACGCCAAGCTTCTCGCGTGTTAGCAAGCGCTTCTACCCAAACCAAAAACAATGCCTTATCTGCAATTTACACTGCATTACAAGACAGTGAAGCTGCAATTCTGGCTGCCAACCAAATCGATATGACCAATGGTCGTAATAATCATTTGGACAGTGCATTACTTGATCGCTTAGAACTTACCCCCAGCCGCTTTAAAGGCATGCTCCATGGCTTAAAAGATGTAATGAGTCTGGTTGACCCGATTGGCGAAATCACTGACCTGGCTTACCGTCCTTCAGGCATCCAGCTCGGGAAAATGCGGGTGCCTTTAGGTGTAGTCGGCATGATTTATGAATCGCGACCAAACGTAACGCTGGAAGCTGCTTCACTTGCCTTGAAATCAGGCAATGCCATTATTTTGCGTGGTGGTTCGGAAGCGCTGGAATCCAATAAAGCCATTGCCGAAGCCATTCAACATGGCTTAAAGGCTTCAGGCTTGCCTGAAACTTCTGTACAGGTCATTAATACGGCTGATCGTGCCGCAGTCGGCCATCTGATTACCATGTCTGAATATGTGGATGTGATTGTTCCACGTGGAGGCAAAGGGCTGATTGAACGGATCAGCAATGAAGCACGTATTCCGGTGATTAAGCATCTGGATGGTAATTGCCATGTCTTTGTTGAAGCACAGGCCGATTTGCAAAAAGCCCTGCCAATTGCACTGAATGCCAAGACCCATCGTTATGGCGTATGTAATGCCATGGAAACCTTGCTGGTCGATGAAAAAATTGCTGAAGATTTCTTGCCAAGCATTGCTGAACTGTATGCAGAAAAACAGGTCGAGCTGCGTGGCTGCCGTGAAACCCAGCGCATTCTCGGTTCAAGCGTAAAGCCAGCCAGCGAAGAAGATTGGTACACTGAATATTTAGGTCCAATTCTGGCGGTTAAAGTGGTGAGCGGGATTGATGAAGCGATTGATCATATTAACAAATATGGCTCACACCATACCGATGCGATCATTACCGAAAACTTTAGTCTTGCGCGTCAGTTCCTGGCACGTGTCGACTCAAGTTCAGTAATGATCAATGCCTCTACCCGTTTTGCCGACGGTTTTGAATATGGTCTGGGTGCTGAAATCGGGATTTCTACCGACAAGATTCATGCGCGTGGTCCCGTCGGTCTGGAAGGCCTGACTTCGCAAAAATGGATAGTGTTTGGTGACGGTCAAATTCGCCAATAATTCCTCTATTTAAAGCATCCTTAAGTGTTCAGTTTCAACCCTGAAGCTGGACACAGCGACTACACTATCCCTGCCCTAAATTTTGTAACATGATAAAAAAACTGAAAAAGATAAAAGGGAAATCACATGTTTTATTATTTGATCATTTGTACCTTTTTACTGGCATTACTGGTTTCTTTTACAGTGATGAAAATTTTTTCCAATTCGATTAATGCCATTCTGGCACGCATTATTCACGATCCGATTCATGAAGCCTGGGCAAAATACACCAAATTTGCCGGCATGGTGGTCGGAACATCTTCAGGCATTCGTATTTACGATATGGAAAAATATATCACGCCGCTGACGTATACCGAGAATGACAAGAAAATTGTGATTGAACTGACTCAAGAGCGCTGGGTACTGGAAATTTACCGGACAATTATTGAAACCTTGCAAGGTCTGGCCTGGATGATGCTGGTGTTTTTTATGGTGGCATTGATTGCCTATGTTATTGTACGCTGGTCAGAAATCAAGTATCAAAACTAAGCATAAAAACAACACTTAGCTCCTGCTCAAAATTCATTTCTCATGCTAGGGTTAAAGGCGTACAGGAAAGAGCGTTTATGCTTGAGTACTATTTTATTAATAAATGAAAACCATCAACCAATAAATTCTATTTATTATTATTTCACTGGTCGATAGTGCTTAAGTCTAATCTCCTAAAGTCTATCTAGGACAGAAAATCAACACATGATACAACATGCAGACTGATCTGAATTGCATTGAAATGTACTGCATAAAGATCACTTTAGGGACGACTTATTTCAATTAAAATTCGGGTATTAAAACGTGTCTACATCAGTATTAGTTATTAACTGCGGCTCATCTTCTATTAAATATGCACTCGTTTCAGAACGTCGTGAAGATCGTATTTTTGGTTTAGCAGAAAATTTAGGTTCTGCTGAAGCACGCATTAAGGGTGTCACTGTTGGTGGCGCGCCACTCGAACTGTCTATTCCACATGCCGATCATGAAAAGGCTTTGGAAACCATTTTAGAACGTCTTTCTCATTATAATCCTCAAGCGATTGGGCACCGTGTCGTACATGGTGGCACATTGACCAAAGCTGAGTTATTAACACCAGAAATCATTGATCGTATTCGTGAAGCGACGCCACTTGCCCCGCTTCACAACCCTGCTCACCTTGTAGGAATTGACGCGACCATGCGTTTGTTCCCGGACCTTCCACAAGTGGCAGTATTCGATACAGCATTCCACCAAACCATGCCAGCGCATGCTTACCGTTATGCTGTACCAAAATTCTTATATACAGAGCACAACGTGCGTCGTTATGGCTTCCACGGTACCAGCCATGCTTACGTGTCTGAACGCGGTTCAGAATTGGCAGGCAGCTTAAAACAAGGTGGCTGGTTAACTGCACATTTAGGCAATGGTAGCTCGACCTGTGCCATCTGGAATGGTCAAAGTGTAGATACGTCAATGGGCCTGACCCCGCTTGAAGGCATTGTGATGGGTACCCGTAGCGGTGATGTCGATCCAAGTTTGCACAGCTTCCTGGCTGCCAACTTGGGCTGGGATGTGTATAAAATTGACAGAATGCTGAACAAAGAAAGTGGTTTGCTCGGTCTATCAGACAATCTTTCAAATGACATGCGTACCTTGATTGAAGCATCAGAACAAGGCAATGAAGATGCAACGCTGGCCATTGAAGTATTCTGCTACCGTTTGGCTAAATCTCTGGCTGCTTTAAGCTGTGGCCTGCCACGTCTTGATGGTCTGTTCTTTACCGGCGGTATTGGCGAAAACTCGGCTTATATCCGTGAAAAGACCATGGCTTACTTACCTCACTTCGGTTTCAACTTAAGCAAAGAACAAAACAATAATTTAAAACGCGGTACAGAAGGTCGTATTGATGCTGGCACAGGTCCTCAAATCTGGGTCATTCCAACCGATGAAGAAGGCCGTATTGCCAAAGAAACAGCACACGTTGTAGAAGGCGAGGTAAATCAGTCAGCTGCAAAAAAGCCTGAATGTGAGACTACGATTGCTTAAGCAATCGTAGCCTACTTATGCTTTCAATAAGTCCCTTTATGATTTAGAAAAAATTATGAAAACAATACTTTTGGTTCCTACAGAAATTGGTGTTGGCTTAACGTCTGCATGTCTTGGTTTAATTTATGCATTGGAATGCCAAGGTGTAAAAGCAGGTTTTCTAAAGCCTTTCTCTCAAGAATTACAGCCTGAAGCAGATCGCACCACTGCACTGTATCGTCACCTGTTCAAGCATGAAACCGTTGAACCGATTTCCTATGCGGCCCTGACTGAACGTTTAAAAAATGATGAAAATGACGAGCTGCTTGAAGATGCAGTACGTTTACACCGTGAAATTTCCAAACATCACGATGTCATTATTGTAGAAGGCGTGCTACCAAACGGACGTGATCCTTTTGCGACAGAACTCAATGCCACTCTGGCGAAAGCGCTTGATGCCAAAGTGATTATTGTCAGCAATGCCGACATTAACAATGCGGCAAAAACCGCGGCAAAAGTTGACAATCAATTACGCTTCTTTGGTGGTGCGACTTGCGAGCGTACTGCAGGCGTATTGTTCATGCGTACCAAAGGCTTGCCGGAAGATTCTGCACAGATTCCTGTGACGCTTGATCCAAACCTGCGTTTAATTAGTGATACCAACCGATTTGTGAGTGCAATTCAAAGCACGCACCCAATGATTGGTAAAGACTGTATGCCAGTCATTGGCTTAGTTCCATTTAGCAACACTTTAAGTGTGCCACGCATGTCTGACTTGGCTGTGCATATTTCTGCAGAATGGATTAACCAAGGTGAAGCAGCACAACGCCGTGTATTACACAGCAGCTTAATTGCATCAAATATTGAACACGAAATGCATAAATTCGTGGCAGGTGAACTCATCATCAGCGGTTCTGATCGTATTGATGTCTTGCTTGCAAGTAGCTTGGCAAGCAGTAATGGCATTCCACTGGCAGGTTTGGTTTTAACTGAACATCAGGCACCAAGCACTCAAGCTTTAGAATTCTGTCAAACAGCAATCAAAAATGGCTTGCCAATTTTACACACCAAATTGAGCACTTTTGACACAGCACAACAATTGCTGAATTTAAGCAATGAAATTCCGGTAGATGATACCGAGCGTGCTGAGCAGGTGACCCGTTTCGTGGCCAGCCACATCAATGCAGACTGGTTAACACAGTTAATCAGCGATACACATAAACCACGTTTATCTCCTTCTGCATTCCGTCATGAACTGGTGCAAAAATCAATTGCAGCGAAAAAGCGCATTGTTCTTCCTGAAGGGGATGAACCACGTACCATTCAGGCCGCAGCAATTTGTCAATCTCGTGGAATTGCCCACTGTATTCTGCTGGCAAAACCTGAAGCTGTGGTTGAAGTAGCAAAAGCACGTGGAATTGAATTACCGCATGATTTAGAAATTCTTGACCCAGACCTGATTCGCGAGAATTATGTCGGAAAAATGGTTGATTTACGTAAAGGCAAACTCAACGAGTTACAAGCGCGTGAACAGCTACAAGACACGGTAGTTTTAGGCACCATGATGCTGGCTCTTGATCAGGTTGATGGCTTGGTATCTGGGGCAGTCCACACGACAGCCAATACGGTTCGTCCTGCATTCCAGTTAATCAAGACTGCACCGGATTACTCACTGGTATCTTCAGTATTCTTTATGCTGTTGCCGGATGAAGTTTATGTTTATGGTGACTGTGCGATTAATCCTGATCCAGATGCAGAACAACTGGCTGAAATTGCTATTCAATCTGCAGACTCTGCTAAAGCGTTTGGTATTGATCCGCGCATCGCGATGATTTCTTATTCAACCGGTACTTCAGGTGCAGGGGCGGATGTAGAAAAAGTAGCCAAAGCGACTGAAATTGCCAAGCAACGCCGTCCAGACTTACTGATTGATGGTCCATTGCAATATGACGCAGCTTCGGTTGAAAGCGTAGCTCAGTCTAAAGCACCAGGCTCGCCAGTTGCAGGTCGCGCGAATGTATTTATTTTCCCTGACTTGAACACAGGTAACACTACCTATAAAGCAGTGCAACGTTCTGCCAATGTGGTGAGTGTTGGTCCAATGTTACAAGGCCTGAACAAACCTGTGAATGACTTATCACGTGGTGCATTGGTCGATGACATCGTGTTCACTATTGCATTGACTGCCATTCAGGCAGAGCAACAAGCGGCTCAATAATTCGTAAATTTAAGTTTTCCAAACCATCTGATTGAAAAATTGGGTGGTTTTTTTTGATATTTTAAAATTTAACTTATCTATTCACCGACATTTTATTAAGCATGGCTTAATCAAAACTTTTGCACCAACCACACCGTATGCCCGGTACAGTCCTGATCTTCCGCGACCATCTTTACCACTTCAAAACCGTGATCTTTCAATAATTGGCGATATTCATCTTGCGACAAACTGGCATGATACAGTACATCACCAAACAGATCTCCAAGAGTCTCTCCATGACTTGGCCCACTGGTGAACATCAAAGCTGCCCCTGTTTCAGCCAACTTAGAAAACTGAGCAAACATCTTGCGCTGATCATCTTGAGTCAAATGAAAAAAACTGTCCCACGCTAAAATCCCCTGAAACTTTTACCCTAAATCCAGCTGACGCATGTCTGCCTGAATCCAGTGCTGTTTAGGAAAGTTGTGCTTTGCCATTTCAATCATGACCTCGGAACTATCAATCCCTACTATGGAATGCTCCTGTTCAATCAAATAGGCGGCAATCGGTGTTCCCGAGCCACAACCTAAATCCAGTATTTGAGCATGTTGGGGAATCAGCGAAAGAAAATGATCGAGCCAGGTTTTTTCATACAGAAACTGGCCGCGTAATTCTGTCCATGCACGTGCATGTTTCTTATAAATTTTAATAATATTTTTGGCAAACTCAGACTGATCTTTCATGAGCAGTTTTTCTAAATGTTATTCTCAATAGTATAGGCAAATTTAGATCTAGATTTGAAGATTTGAAGATTTGAAGATTTGAAGATTTGAAGATTTGAAGATTTGAAGATTTGAAGATTTGAAGATTTGAAGATTTGAAGATTTGAAGATTTGAAGATTTAGAATGTTTTTATTTTGAGAAAATTTAAAGCAAAAAAAGAAGATAAAGCCTGTGCCTAATCTTCTTGCTGACCGCAACCCTCTCACTGCAGGATATAAAGAAAAATCCATGACGGGAACAATTGAAGGACGTCTGTATTTATCAGATGAGATTTGATGCACTTATGATGTAAAAATTTTAGGACAAATTTATGACAACTTTGACCACCTTTAACCCTACTAAGAAAACAGAAAAATTAAATTTTACTTTTCAATAATTCCAGATAAAAAAATAAATTAAAACCATTTCAATCAATATTTTAAATATAATTTCTACCTCTGTACACGACAAATTTCATAGGATCCTTGTCCTATCAGGCTTTTTCTTTCTTAAAATTGCTAGCACTTTCTTAAATTCTTCTTTTTTTCCAAAACCAATCAA
>NZ_JBIQOC010000179.1:0-1083 GCF_044130295.1 Acinetobacter uliginosus
CGCAAGGGATCAGATGATCGAGATCGACTGGCCGGTGGAATCAGCAAAGGAATTACTGCCTTTAATTCAGGGCTTGATCAAATGATCCGTATCGATGAAATCTGGCTCTCTACCCAGCCGATGGATATGCGTGCAGGTATGGATACTGCCATGGCTCAGGTGCTGAGAGCCTTTGGCTATATCAAACCGCATTGTGCTTACCTGTTCTGTAATAAACGTGGCCATCGCATGAAAGTACTGGTGCATGATGGACTGGGCATCTGGCTGTGTGCCCGACGGCTGGAACAGGGCAAATTTCACTGGGCTCAGGTTCACCAAGGTGAAACAGTAGCCATCAGTCGGGAGCAGTTACAGGCACTGATCCAAGGTTTAGCTTGGCAAAGAATCGGTCTGCAGCAAGTGGTAACAATGCTCTAAACAAAGCTCATCCATTCTGCTATTCTCCAAACGTTTTATTTACACATATTCATGATCTCAGCCATACTGTGGTCATGAAAATGCTGCCTGATTTAAGCCAACTGACCCATGAACAACTGCTGGAATTTACCCGGCAGTTGGCGCTGCAGCATCAACAACTCGCAGAAGATAAACAACAATTAGATGCCAAAGTTCAGCATCTTGAAGTATCAAATAAGCAATTAGATGCTCAAGTTCAACACCTTTCTATTCTCAACCAAAAATACGAGCATGAACTTGCGCTATTTAAACAGCATAAATTCGGCAGTAAAAACGAACATCTAACCGCAAAACAAATCCACCTATGGGACGAAGCGGTTGAAGAAGATATTGCTGCGGTTGATCTGGAACTGGAACGACTGAATGCAGATAAAACGAATGCAGCTGCGCAGAAAGCCCCAGCCAACAAACCTAAACGTCGACTGCTGCCAGATCATCTATACACCATCCGTATTGAGCATGAACCTGCATCGACAGAATGTGCCTGTGGCTGCACACTGCGTCGTATCGGTGAAGATATCAGTGAAAAACTGAATTTCAGACCGGCACAGTTCTATAAGGAACAGCATGTGCGTGGCAAATGGGTGTGTGATCAATGTGACACACTGACCCAACAAGCAATGCCGG
>NZ_JBIQOC010000180.1:0-696 GCF_044130295.1 Acinetobacter uliginosus
TGAAGATATCAGTGAAAAACTGCATTTCAGACCGGCACAGTTCTATAAGGAACAGCATGTGCGTGGCAAATGGGTGTGTGATCAATGTGACACACTGACCCAACAAGCACTGCCGGCATATGTGATTGAGAAAGGAATCGCCAGTCCTGAATTACTCAGCCATGTACTGGTATCGAAGTATGCAGATCATTTACCGCTGTACCGTCAGCGCCAGATCTTTCTACGCGCAGGTGTTGATCTGTCCAGATCAACGCTATCTGACTGGATTGGTCGCTGTGGTGTAGAGTTAGAACGCCTAACCGATGCATTAAGAAAGGTGATCCTACAGCAAGCGGTGATTCATGCAGATGAAACACCCGTCACCATCATGCGGATGGATGATAAAGATAAAAAACCGAAGAAAGGTTATGTCTGGGCTTATGCAACAACCCAATATAATCCAATTCAAGCCGTGATTTATGACTTTCAAGACAGTCGCTCTGGTGAACATGCCGAAGCCTTTCTAAAAGATTGGCAGGGCCATCTGGTCTGTGATGATTACAGTGGCTACAAAGCACGCTTTAGATCAGGTCAGGTCATTGAGGTGGGCTGCATGGCACATGCACGTCGTAAATTCCACGAACTGCATGTGACCAAAAAAAGTCAGGTCGCTGAACAGGTATTAGTGCTGATTCAGAAACTGTATGCCATAGAAGC
>NZ_JBIQOC010000181.1:0-381 GCF_044130295.1 Acinetobacter uliginosus
AGAGGCATAAGTGGACAGATTCCTGACAGGTAAATTACGCAAGTTGCATAACTTATGATGCTTATGCAATCCGGGTGCTGGGTAACCAATTCTGGATCATAAGCAATTACCTACAGCTGTTTACTCTCATGGAACTCTACAATAGGTCAAATGTGACAAAAAACGCGTACGTGTTTAGAGAGGCATAAGTGGACAGATTCCTGACAGGTAAATTACGCAAGTTACGTAACTTATGATGCTTATGCAATCCGGGTGCTGGGTAACCAATTCTGGATCATAAGCAGTTAAATACATCTCTTTAAAGAGATAGAATTCTGCAATAGGTCAAATGTGACAAAAACGCGTACGTGTTTAGAGAGGCATAAGTGGACAGATTCCTGA
>NZ_JBIQOC010000182.1:0-1190 GCF_044130295.1 Acinetobacter uliginosus
TAAATTACGCAAGTTACATAACTTATGATGCTTATGCAATCCGGGTGCTGGGTAACCAATTCTGGATCATAAGCCGCTAAATACATCTCTTTAAAGAAATAGAATTCTGCAATAGGTCAAATGTGTCAAAAATCGCGTACGTGTTTAGAGAGGCATAAGTGGACAGATTCCTGACAGGTAAATTACGCACGTTACATAACTTATGATGCTTATGCAATCCGGGTGCTGGGTAACCAATTCTGGATCATAAGCAGTTACCTACAGCTGTTTACTCTCATGGAACTCTACAATAGGTCAAATGTGAAAAACACACGTACGTGTTTAGAGAGGCATAAGTGGACAGATTCCTGACAGGTAAATTACGCAAGTTACATAACTTATGATGCTTATGCAATCGGGGTGCTGAGTAACCAATTCTGGATCATAAGCAGTTAAATACATCTCTTTAAAGAGATAGAATTCTGCAATAGGTCAAATGTGACAAAAACGCGTACGTGTTTAGAGAGGCATAAGTGGACAGATTCCTGATACTTAAATTGCGCAAGTTACGTAACTTATGATGCTTATGCAATCGGGGTGCTGCGTAACCAATTCTGGATCATAAGCAGTTAAATACATCTCTTTAAAGAGATAGAATTCTGCAATAGGTCAAATGTGACAAAAACGCGTACGTGTTTAGAGAGGCATAAGTGGACAGATTCCTGATACATAAATTGCGCAAGTTACGTAACTTATGATGCTTATGCAATCGGGGTGCTGGGTAACCAATTCTGGATCATAAGCAGTTACCTACAGCTGTTTACTCTCATGGAACTCTACAATAGGTCAAATGTGAAAAACACACGTACGTGTTTAGAGAGGCATAAGTGGACAGATTCCTGACAGGTAAATTACGCAAGTTACATAACTTATGATGCTTATGCAATCCGGGTGCTGGGTAACCAATTCTGGATCATAAGCAGTTACCTACAGCTGTTTACTCTCATGGAACTCTACAATAGGTCAAATGTGAAAAACACACGTATGTGTTTAGAGAGGCATAAGTGGACAGATTCCTGACAGGTAAATTACGCAAGTTACATAACTTACATAACTTATGATGCTTATGCAATCCGGGTGCTGGGTAACCAATTCTGGATCATAAGCCGCTAAATACATCTCTTTAAAGAAATAGAATTCTGCAATAGGTC
>NZ_JBIQOC010000183.1:0-1468 GCF_044130295.1 Acinetobacter uliginosus
ATGGTCAGCCTCAGGGTGAAGTGTGTCTAATCAACAGGGTTTTCGGTCTCTAAGCACTTTTTAAAGGGAACATCATCGACTCAAATCTCTATTTGCAACAGTGCCGTAAATTTGAGAATGAATCTGTACGTACAGACTCATTCCCTATCTATAAAGATATTAGAAATAGCTACATAGAGTTTATTTCTAGTTTATTCAAATTAGTCGTTCAAATTAGGCGTTACTACGGATGAACAATAATTTTTACAGCAGACTCATTATTATGAATCAATGTTTCAAAGCCTTTAGAAACAAGATCATCTAATGCAATCCGTTGGGTAATAAAAGGTTCTAGATTAATCTTACCTTGCTCAACCAAACGGATAGTTTCCTGATGATCATTTACATAAGCAATCGTGCCACGAATATCTAGCTCTTTCATCACCACACTATGCACATTAATTGTGGCAGGATGGCTCCAAATAGAAACGATAACGACTACACCAGTTGGTTTCATTGCTGCAACGAGTGTATCCATGACTTTATTGACACTACTACATTCAAAAGCGACATCTACACCGCGGTCTTCTGTAATTTTCATTACCTCAGCAACTACATCAACCTTAGATGGGTCTAGTACATAATCGGCAACACCCGCTTCTATCGCTTTTTCTTTACGTTTTGCACTCAGTTCAGTAATGATGACCGTGAGACCTTTAGCCTTTAAAATAGCAGATAAAAGTAAGCCTATTGGGCCTGCTCCACCAACCAGTGCGATATCGCCAGCTTTTGCGCCACTTCTGACATAGGCATGATGACCGACAGATAAAGGTTCTATCAATGCTGCTTGGTCTAAAGGAATATCATTTGAAATAGGATGTACCCAACGCCGCTGAACTGCAATTTTTTCAGAAAGACCACCACCGCGTCCGCCTAAACCAATAAAGTTCATATTTTTTGATAAATGATACTTATCATTGGGGCCAGTCGGCACATCGTCAGCAATGATGTAGGGTTCAACTACGACATGTTGCCCAATTTGGATATCATCTACACCCTCTCCAACTGCATAAACCACGCCTGAAAATTCATGTCCCATTGTTACAGGTGCAGATTCTCCCGAAATTGGGTGTGGGTGACCACAAGGTGGAATAAAAATAGGACCTTCCATGAATTCATGTAAATCTGTACCGCAAATACCACACCACGCAACTTGAATTCCAACTGTGCCTGGAAGTACTTTCGGTTCAGGGATATCTTCAATTCGAATATCCCCTCGGTCATAAAAACGAGCTGCTTTCATTTTATATTCCTTATATTGATGTTAACGGTAAACCATTCTAGACGTAATACCAAATCAGCATATTGTTTTCTTGGAAAAATGTTAAATAATGTGAAGAAGTGGCAAATTCCACAAGTGATCAACACGGATAAAGCACCCACATATGGACGTGCTTTATCACGGTTAAAACGGGAAGGTAAATGTCCA
>NZ_JBIQOC010000184.1:0-1452 GCF_044130295.1 Acinetobacter uliginosus
GTGCCATTTCACTGATATAGCAGCCGTTCTGGGCAAGGCAGCCGCTGATGGCGGCAACGATGCCGGATGCAGCCGGGCAACGGATTTTTAGAATATATTGGGCTGAAGTGTGCTGCGTCATGGTCGATTTGCTCCGGTATTTAAGGCAGTCAAAACTCAGGTGCTCAAGATGGATATTCTTAAGAGTAAATTTAATTTCTTGTAAAAATTTATATAAAAACACACGCCGTTGTCCATATTTCTTGTTTAAATTCAGCTACTTTTTATGAGTATGCCTTTAGAGGTATAGGTAAAATTGGCCAGCCATCGCAGTATTAAAATCAGCCGTATGCTGAGCTGATCCGGCATAAAACTTAATTCAGGGAGTCAATACAGATGGCATGGATAGTTTTAGTTCTGGCCGGTATTTTTGAGATTATCTGGGCCTATTCCATGAAACTTTCAGCCGGTTTTAGCAAACCGATCCCCACCCTCATGACAGTGGTTTTTGTAATTTTAAGCTTTCTGCTGTTGAGCTATGCCATGCGTACGCTGCCCCTAGGCACGGCTTATACCATTTGGTCGGGCATAGGTGTGGTCGGGGCATTTTTGCTGGGCATCTTGATCTTGGGCGAGCAGGCCACCTTGATGCGTATTTTAGCCGCCGTTTTGATTACGGCTGGACTGCTATTGATGAAATTATCCGAGCTCTCCTGATCTGCAATTTGGTGCAGGCCATCAAGCAGATGCGCAGTTTTAATGCATAAAATATTCATATCAGGAATAAATACCGGATTTAGCCGGCATCAAACAGGCCAAATCGGTTATTGGCAAACTTGGCGCGGTATTTGCTTTTTATCAATTGAATTTTGTAAAAGGAGAATGCGATGAGCTATCCGGAACACTTTGTGATTAAGAAAATTCGCTTATTAACACCGACCACCTGTGAGGTGTATATGCTGAATATGAACAAAAAGTTTATGAAAGGCTGGCTGATTCGATGCAATCAGGGTCTGGTTCAGCAGTTTCATGAACAGATGAATCATTTGATGCAGTCTGCCCAGCCTTTTCAGGCATTGTTACAGCTGAAGCAGTTTCATCGGGTAGAGGTTTTATGTTAAGCCAAATCTAGCCAGCAGGAGATTAATTTCCTGCTGGTGCTTTCGCACATATTAATAAAAATCAATAATTTAAAAAACTTTCCTAAAAATAAAAAAACTTTCCTAAAGCCGTAGACGGCTGAAAAAAAATCCTATATAAATTCTCACAGAGAAAATAATTTTCCTAAAGAGAAAATTAAACATCGCATAGAAACTCATTTTAAAGATTGAGAATTTATAGGAAGCACCCCTATGCCCCAGAACGCTCCAGCCCAATATATTCTAAAAATCCGTTGCCCGGCTGCATCCGGCATCGTTGCCGCCATCAGCGGCTGCCTTGCCCAGAACGGCTGCTATATCAGTGAAATGGCAC
>NZ_JBIQOC010000185.1:0-1444 GCF_044130295.1 Acinetobacter uliginosus
TGGGTAGAGTACAAGTTGCTGTAGAAGCATTTTTAATTCGTCTGATCACAGATGCTTTATAAAGTATTTTAATACTTTTTTGAATCCGTCAATGCGTAAGTCCTAAAATATAAAAAACATCCATTTAATCCTAGTGAAAAGCCTGTTTTTTTGTTTATATAGACTCCAAGTTAAACCAAAAATGAGAAATCCAATATGTTAAAAAAAATATTTGCTGTTGGCATACTGGGCACTGCTATTGCTTTGATAGGTTGTGAAACCACACCAAGTGCATCTGCTACCATTGAAACTGCCAATTTAGTGCAACTGCAAAACCGTAGCTGGATTGCCACCCATATTGGCAATACCGCAATCAAGACAACTCCAACTACACACAATGTTCCAAGCTTGCAATTTGATGCCATAACTAAACGTGTCAGCGGTGCCGATGGCTGCAATCGTATTATGGGCAGCTATGAAGCAGGTCGAGATACCCTGGTGCTCAGTCAAATGGCAGGGACTAAAATGGCCTGTCTGGACAATAACAATCCGTCTGAACAATTTAATGCAGCCTTGGCTAAAGTAGCCCACTATCAGGTTTTCGGGAAAACGCTTAAATTGCTTGATCGCTACGGCAACATGCTGCTGCAATTTACCAGTCCAGTGCAACCACGTTAAACTGCTCAAATAAAAGCCTGAAAGCTCAGGCTTTTGTGTTTAAAATGTTTCAATACATTTTAGCTTCATAGAAAGCCTCTATATTAAAAACAATAAGCAAATACAGGATCAAACTATGCAACAGGCCTTATTCGGTGGTGGATGCTTCTGGTGTGTCGAAGCCGTTTTTTTACAGTTAAAAGGTGTGGAAAAAGTGGTCAGTGGTTATGCTGGTGGCCATACTGAACATCCCAGTTATGATGATATTTGCCGTGGCGATACCAACCATGCCGAAGTCATCCTGATTGATTATGATGAAACGCAAATAAGCTTCGCTCAGCTGTTAGATGTCTTTTTTACCACACATGATCCAACGACCTTAAACCGTCAAGGTAATGACATCGGCACTCAATATCGTTCTGTGATTTATTATTTTAATGATGAACAGCAACAGCAGGCACAACATACAATTGATGCCCTGAAAGCAGAAGGTCTCAATATTGTGACTGAGCTAAGCCCTGCACCGCAGTTCTACCCTGCCGAAGACTATCACCAGAATTTCTTTGCCCGCAATCCTGCGCAAGGCTATTGCAATTTCACCATCCCTCCGAAATTAATGAAATTGCGCAGCAAGTTTCAGGACCTGCTGAAACCGGAATAAGCGACTGTGTAGAAAATTCTAGCCATAAAAAAAAGCGACCTTAAGGGCATTGCTGTCCCACAATTTTTCACAAGAGGAAGCTCATTTGAGCTTCCTCTTGTTTTATGGGTATTTTATCGGGTGAAAATAAAGCTTTTAAAGTTCTTC
>NZ_JBIQOC010000186.1:0-1366 GCF_044130295.1 Acinetobacter uliginosus
CATAGGTATCTACACAATTTCCGAGCTTTGCGTTAAATTGAAGAGCATGCTCTTCAATTTCACATCTCTGGTCTGGATCAGCGTCTTGTCAAACGCTATAACAGCCTTGTAAAACTCAATATGAATCCTCTTGCTTCACTTGCTCCCGCAATCAAAGACCTAGCCTCTACCCAAAAGTCGAGTTTCTCAACTACACAGGCAGTTTGGCGATTCCTGAATAATGATAAAATCTCTTTTAGTCAATTAAACCAGCCGATTAAGCTTCTTGCATGCGAACAGATCAAGACATCACCGCATCAGTATGCATTAATCGTTCATGACTGGTCTCAGCTGCAGTATGTGAAGCACAATCATAAGGTTCAGCGTCTTCAAAGAACACAGGTGAATTCAGGCTATGAATTGCAAAGCAGTTTACTTGTCGATGCATCATCAGGGCTCCCGATTGCGCCATTAGCTCAGACGCTAACAGATGCATCCGGCTGTTACTCTACATTCAGTGAACAATACAGCGAGCGCAAGTCCCATTTGGACTCACTCGCAGAACAAATTAAAACGATTGAACAGTATCCGATTGAGAAAACAAAAGTCCATATCATTGACCGTGAAGGAGACTCGATTGCCCACTTGAGGGAAATCAGCAGCCATGGTTTTAAATGGTTGATCCGGGCCAAAGAAAGCCATCGGATTGAGCATCAAGGGGAAACCTACAAAGTTGCAGAAGCCGCAGAAAAAGTAGTAACTCAGCAGGTTAAGCCGATTGCTTATAAAGGAAACCGGCATATGCTGCATGTTGGAGAAACCGATATTCGGATAACGCGTGCAGCAAAGCCGAAGAGAAAAGACGATTCAGGCCAACGGGTTACTCCCCAGCCAGGCAAGGCGGTTGCAGCCAGATTAATTGTTGCTGTGGTGAAAGATGCTCAAGGTAAAACAGTCGCGAGATGGTCGCTGATCAGCAATGTTTCTTCAGAGATTGATGCGGTAGAACTAACCACCTGGTATTACTGGCGCTGGACAATTGAGTGCTATTTCAAGCTTCTCAAGCAGGCAGGCCATGACGTTGAATCATGGCTTCAGACCACACCTGCAGCGATTTTAAGACGGCTCCTGATCAGCAGTATGGCGTGTGTGCTGACTTGGCGAATACAGCGTTCTGAAGATGAACAAAATCAGAAAATTCGTATATTTCTGGCCCGTCTTTCAGGCCGACAGCAGAAGAGAGGTAAGTTGGAAAGTGCACCTGCAATATTGGCAGGACTTTCGATTTTACTGAACACTCTTCAACTGCTCTCGGAATATTCAATAGATGAACTGAATGAAATCGCAACAATTGCATTAGGTACCTAAAGATGTGTAGATACCTATG
>NZ_JBIQOC010000187.1:0-1331 GCF_044130295.1 Acinetobacter uliginosus
CCTTTCCAGAAACAGGCTACCCATCCCTGATCTCAGCTCCGATAGCCGCCTGCCAGTCCCTGACAAAGGGTTGGCATTCGCCATCACAATCAGCTGAACGGCTATGTACTGGCATGCAGGCTTAAAACGGATATCCGAAGGTGAACGCCCAAAGGCTACCGCTGCAAATGCCGCTTCTCGCCGAATAATATTGTAGCTCAGCAACAGACCCCACAACTCCTGATAAACCAGCTCTACCGTCTTGCTGCGAAGCGTGATGGCATTATGCTGCATCGAGCTTTTGATATCCCGAAAACCCAATTCGATTTCCCAACGCTCTTGATAGAGCCTGGCGATATCCTTTGCAGGATATTGATCGGCCGGCAGCGAGGTCAGAACTGTCTTTATTCGTCCGCCCCGCACAGCATAACTCACTTGCCTGACTTCCCAGTATTCGGGGAGCATCGGGTTTTTCTTTCTTGCCTGGGGTGACACTTTCATCCGTACCCGCACGTCACCTTCTGCATACGTCTCGATCACATCACTTTTCAGATTTTTGCGCTCCGGAATCAGCCAGTGACGACCTTGACCTTGCATCGAGAGTGAAAGCAATAAATCCGCACTCCAAAAACCCTTGTCAAACAAGGTGATCGAGTTATTCGGAATCTGGGAGATAAACTTTGCAGCCAAAGGAATCTCGCCCCGGCGATAGGGACTGATCTGTGCATCGACCAGTGTATGTGAGCGCACATTCATCAGCGCGACGAGCCGTAGCATCGGAAATGGCGTCTGGCGCTGTGTAGAAGTATTGCCTGAGCCAAAGTGCTCACGAAGATCAGTCGTATCCTGGGTTCGGAAGAGTGCACCATCGACAGCAAAGACCTGAAGCCCCTGCCATTGATCATCTGGATATCGCTCATGTCCCCAGTATTGACCCGTCTGGCGAAATAGCCACTCTACAGGATCTGCACCCAAACGCTTACGGGCTTCAGTTACCCCACTACGTGCCAGCAGGTCAAGAGAGGCTAACCCCTGAGCGCAAATATTCAGTCTTCTTGCCACTTCATGGATGGGCTCATCCCGAAAAATTGCCATCCCAAGAACCAGCCAGAGGACTTGATCTGCAGGCAAGCGTCGCCTGCGGATAGTAGCTGAACTGCTCAACTTGAGTGCGGATTCGACCCACTCAATGGGGATATTGTGAGTAAAGGTACTCAGATCCGAGAAGTTAAATAGACCGTTGAGGTCGAGAAGATCCTGCTGAAACACCATAAAAAATCCGATGCCAAACCTGACATCGGATTCTCTAATAAATTTCGCGAGGCTTCAAATGCTTAAGTGAACAGCATTGC
>NZ_JBIQOC010000188.1:0-1301 GCF_044130295.1 Acinetobacter uliginosus
TATTATGTTCATTAAGATACTTCACTGGAGAGATTAATATGTTGGTGAATCTCTCCAGTGAAGTTGCGCCAACGGCTGAGTTATGTAGGGCGCAATCTCGGATATCTTATTTAACATAATAGTTACGTTATGCGACATTCGTCAGAGCAAAAAAAGAGGGCCTATAACAGGCCCTTTTTAGTAATCGATATCGATGTATAAAATCATTAATTTATTTTTTTGTCTCAACTTTAATATTTCCATCTCTTGTTACTTCAATAAATCCTTCTAGTAGTGTTTGCTTGATAATTTCGTGAAAAATTTCTGTATCTCTTAATGGCTTTTTTCCAGCTTTAACAAGGTCTCTATTTAGCTTTAAAGCTGTTTCATTTAGTGCTTGTTCTTCCTGATCTGTAAATCTAAAAGTTTTAGCCATTTCATCGATTCCTTTTCTAAATTTCAAAATTATAGATGAACTTGTGATTTATTCTTGTATTCATATGTGATTTCTGTATTATTGTCATAAAATGATTTATGCATTTGTGATTTCATCATGATAAAAACATTCAATAGTCCTCAAGATTTCACCCAAGCAGCCTTTAACCGAGTTGCTGAACTGGTGTCTCAACATGGTCAATGCGCTTTAGAGAATTTTGTACCTGCTTTCTCCACAGAGCAGTGTTTAGAGCATCTTGCATTTGTCGCTAGTGAAATGGCTTATGACTATTCATACATTGATGCTTATGCAGATCTCTACAAAAAAACAAATGCTGAATTAAAAGAAGAAATGGGGGATTGCTAATGCGAATTAATGCAGTTCATCAAATCGACCTTGCTGAATGTCCTCGTTGTCATTCAATCATGATTAGAAATCTTATTTCATTTCATTTAACTCGTTGTTTGGGGTGATTGAGATGATTGGTTTTGAAAGATTTCTTGTTTTCTTCTCTATTTTTTGTCTTTTTGTCGGCTCGATGCTTTTTATTTTTGCAATTAATAAGGGGTGGCTTTAATTATGACTACTAAATCAGCTCTAATTTCTGTTCCTCAACTTTCTAGTCAAGATGAAGATTATTTAGATCAAATATTTGGAATTGAACCTGAATCACATACACCAGTTACTTGTCCTGATTGTGGTGTTTCTGTTGCTTATTCTGCTGATCTTGAATTTCACAATTGTTTTGGGGACTTTTAATCATGGTTAAAAATACTGTACAAAAAACCATCAAAACCCGTAAAAACACGGGGGAAAGTACCCTAAATAAGCAATTCCATAGTCCTGAGTCTAGTCTCCTGACTGATTTTTCCACCCCCATTTATAA
>NZ_JBIQOC010000019.1:0-858 GCF_044130295.1 Acinetobacter uliginosus
CTGAATCAGCACTAATGCCTGTTCAGCGACCTGACTTTTCCCGGTCACATGCAGTTCATGGAATTTACGACGTGCATGGGCCATGCAGCCCACCTCAATGACCTGACCTGATTTAAAGCGTGCTTTATAACCACTGTAATCATCACAGACCAGATGACCCTGCCAGCCTTTCAGGAACTCTTCAGCATGCTGACCTGAACGACTATCCTGAAAGTCATCGATCACCGCTTGAACTGGATTGTACTGTGTGGTGGCATAGACCCAGACATAACCTTTCTTCGGTTTTTTCTCATTCTCACCCATCCGCATGATGGTGACCGGCGTTTCATCGGCATGGATCACCCGCTGTTGCAACACCACCTGTTTTAAGGCATTAGCCAGAGGTTCCAGTTCCACACCGCAGCGACCAATCCAGTCAGATAAAGTGGATCTGGATAAATCAATACCCGCCCGCTGATAGATCAGGCGCTGACGGTACAGCGGCAAATGATCGGCATACTTCGATACCAGCACATGGCTGAGCAGTTCAGGTGAAGCAATGCCTTTATCAATCACATAGGCGGGCATCGCTTGCTGAGTCAGAGTGTCGCACTGATCACAGACCCATTTGCCACGGACATGCTGTTCCTTGTAGAACTGTGCCGGTCTGAAATGCAGTTTTTCACTGATATCTTCGCCGATACGACGTAACTGGCAGCCACAACTGCATTGGGTTGATGCAGGTTCATGCTCAATACGGATGGTGTGTAGATGATCTGGCAGCAGTCGACGTTTAGGTTTGTTGACTGTGGCTTTCTGTGTCGCTGCATGGGTTTTATCTGCATTTAATCGTTCTAATTCCAGATCAACGGCTGCGAT
>NZ_JBIQOC010000189.1:0-1268 GCF_044130295.1 Acinetobacter uliginosus
AATGATTTCACCTTGAAAGTGCCGACCGTGGAAGGGATTCATCTGCTGTATCTCGAAATAAATAAGATATTTAGCTTATCATGTCAGCCTATTTGCAACAGTGCCCTCTTTCTTCTGTGACCCTTTGAAGTTCTTTTTTTTGTATGAGAGTAATAAAGTTTCATACTAAGTATTAAAGTATCATACTGAGTAATAGTGTTTAATATTCTATTATCCATAACTTTTTTAATTCTACAAAAAAACCACTTTGCAGTGGTTTTTTAAATTAATTTGATATATCTATTTGATATCAAATATAAGATTTTCTTTATCATATTTAGCAGAATATGCTACTACAGACTCAGAATGAAGTTTTTTATCTTTGTCCGTATAATTAATACTTATTGAATCCTCAGTATCTGAATAATGTATTTGATATTTATATGAAGCATTCGGTGCTAAATCACCAATAACATCTACTCTTTTTGATGTTTTATACTTAAAATTAACATTATAAACGGGACTATCAGTTTTGTTATTCACGGTGATAGTTCCATTATCTTTTTCCATAGGTGAGCAAGCCACTATAAATATACTCACCACACCTAATAAAATACCTTTATTAAAAGTCATAGACATTTGACCTTATAAATCCTAAATTTTATATTTTTCACCGACTGAATTTGACCATACCAAGTTGCCATTTGATATGATTTTCAATCTTCCTGCCCTTACTTGAGCTTGAGTTAAATTCGCAAATGATGATTGTAAAAGCGTCGTAGGATTGTTTTTCCCTAAACTGATACCTATCGAGTTATTATAAATATCCATAGAGCGTTCTGTTGCAGGCTGTCCAGTAGAACCGAACTCATGTGCATCACTCCATTTTTTTGCAAAATCGGCTTCCACATCTATTGTCATGCCAAAGTTCCAAACAGCATGTCTAAATGCATCACCATTTCCATTATGCATAACTGAACTAGTATTTACATATCTCGCTTTAGTAAGATCTATAGCAGTTTTGGCATTAGCAATACATAGTAAAACCTTAGCTCGGTTTGCATTATAAAGTGCTTGTTCTTGAGCATTTAGATAACCATTTATATATCCGTCCATATCGGTATATACAGAAGAAATTGTAGCTCTGGATGAGCGCCCAGGAGTTTGCATCACCTCTGTTTTCAATAAAGAATCGGCATATTCATTTAATTCAGCTTCACTAGCATTAGGATTCTTATCCTGAAATTCACGTAATTTTTCAGCAATATTATCAATTGAATTCGCAACAG
>NZ_JBIQOC010000190.1:0-536 GCF_044130295.1 Acinetobacter uliginosus
CTGGCTGTGTGCCAGGCGGCTGGAACAGGGAAAATTCCACTGGGCTAAAGTTCACCAGGGTGAAACCGTGGCCCTCAGCCCGGAACAGTTACAGGCACTGATCCAAGGTTTGCCCTGGCAGCGCATTGGACGACAGCAAGTGGTAACAATGCTCTAAACTAGGCTGTTCCATTCTGCTATTCTCCAAACGTTCTATTTCATTCTTCTCATGACCTCAGGCATACTGCGGTCATGAAAATGCTGCCTGATTTAAGCCAACTGACCCATGAACAACTGCTGGAATTTATCCGGCAGTTGGCGATGCAGCATCAGTCTCTGGCACAATCAAATCAAGAATTAGAAAAATCAAACCAGCAATTGGATGCCAAAGTTCAGCATCTTTCTATTCTCAATCAAAAATACGAGCATGAACTGGCGCTGTTTAAAAAGCATAAATTCGGCAGTAAAAACGAACATCTCACCGCAAAACAAATCCATCTATGGGACGAAGCGGTCGAAGAAGATATCGCAGCCGTTGATCTGGAATTAGAACGATT
>NZ_JBIQOC010000191.1:0-688 GCF_044130295.1 Acinetobacter uliginosus
ATTGTGGCTGCCAACTCCGTCGTATCGGCGAAGATGTCAGTGAAAAACTGCATTTCAGACCGGCAAAGTTCTATAAGGAACAGCATGTGCGTGGCAAATGGGTCTGTGATCAGTGCGACACTCTGACTCAGCAAGCGATGCCCGCCTATGTGATTGATAAAGGCATTGCTTCACCTGAATTGCTCAGCCATGTGCTGGTATCGAAGTATGCCGATCATTTGCCGCTGTACCGTCAGCGCCTGATCTATCAGCGGGCTGGCATTGATCTGTCCAGATCCACTTTATCTGACTGGATTGGTCGCTGCGGTGTGGAACTGGAACCTCTGGCTAATGCCTTAAAACAGGTGGTGTTGCAACAGCGGGTGATCCATGCCGATGAAACGCCGGTCACCATCATGCGGATGGGTGATGATGAGAAAAAACCGAAGAAAGGTTATGTCTGGGCCTATGCCACCACACAGTACAATCCAGTTCAAGCGGTGATCTATGACTTTCAGGATAGCCGTTCAGGTCAGCATGCTGAAGAGTTCCTGAATGGCTGGCAGGGTCATCTGGTCTGTGATGATTACAGTGGTTATAAAGCACGCTTTAAATCAGGCCAGGTCATTGAGGTGGGCTGCATGGCCCATGCACGTCGTAAATTCCATGAACTGCATGTGACCGGGAAAAGTCAGGTCGCTGAACAGGC
>NZ_JBIQOC010000192.1:0-1197 GCF_044130295.1 Acinetobacter uliginosus
ATACAACAACTGTTTGGGTGTTGTATAGTCAAGCCTCACGAGCAATTAGTATTGGTCAGCTTCACATATCACTATGCTTCCACATCCAACCTATCAACGTCGTAGTCTTCAACGGCTCTTTAGGAGACATAAAGTCTCGGGGAAATCTTATCTTGAGGTAGGCTTCCCGCTTAGATGCTTTCAGCGGTTATCCCTTCCGAACATAGCTACCCGGCGATGCGACTGGCGTCACAACCGGTACACCAGAGGTTCGTCCACTCTGGTCCTCTCGTACTAGGAGCAGATCCTCTCAAATTTCCAACGCCCACGGTAGATAGGGACCGAACTGTCTCACGACGTTCTAAACCCAGCTCGCGTACCTCTTTAAATGGCGAACAGCCATACCCTTGGGACCTGCTTCAGCCCCAGGATGAGATGAGCCGACATCGAGGTGCCAAACACCGCCGTCGATATGAACTCTTGGGCGGTATCAGCCTGTTATCCCCAGAGTACCTTTTATCCGTTGAGCGATGGCCCTTCCATACAGAACCACCGGATCACTAAGACCTACTTTCGTACCTGCTCGACTTGTGGGTCTCGCAGTTAAGCGCGCTTTTGCCTTTATACTCTACGCGTGATTTCCGACCACGCTGAGCGCACCTTCGTACTCCTCCGTTACTCTTTAGGAGGAGACCGCCCCAGTCAAACTACCCACCAGACATGGTCCTCGTCCCGGATAACGGGACAGAGTTAGAACCTCAATATTACCAGGGTGGTATTTCAAGATTGGCTCCACTAGGACTAGCGTCCCAGCTTCAAAGCCTCCCACCTATCCTACACAAGTAAGATCAAAGTTCAATGTCAAGCTGCAGTAAAGGTTCACGGGGTCTTTCCGTCTAGCCGCGGGTACACCGCATCTTCACGGCGATTTCGATTTCACTGAGCCTCTGCTGGAGACAGCGCCCCCATCATTATGCCATTCGTGCAGGTCGGAACTTACCCGACAAGGAATTTCGCTACCTTAGGACCGTTATAGTTACGGCCGCCGTTTACTGGGGCTTCGATCAAGAGCTTCGCTTACGCTAACCCCATCAATTAACCTTCCAGCACCGGGCAGGCATCACACCCTATACGTCCACTTTCGTGTTTGCAGAGTGCTATGTTTTTAATAAACAGTTGCAGGGGCCTGGTTTCTGTGGCTGCTCTCAGCTCAGGAAG